>JAMWDF010000243.1 GCA_023818865.1 Candidatus Omnitrophota bacterium | reverse complement strand
CGCTTTCGGTCATACTCTTCGATTTCTTGAAAGATTGTCTTCAGATTTTCCTCGGAATTTTCAAAAAACAACCTCAAGGCTACTTCCGGTCGACCAAATCGTCCCGGGGCATTCAAACGAGGGTTAACTCTCATAATTACATCTTTACACGTCAGCGTAAGATTTAGGCCCAAATTCTCAGAAAGGTGACGCAGTCCATGAACTCGGCTGGCTGGTAGCCTTTTCAACCCTTCCTTAACCAAAATTCTATTATCTCCAATAAGAGGCGCACAATCCCCAAGAGTCCCTAAAGCAGCCAGTTCCATCAGGTGACTCAGTTGTTCCTCTCTCAAACCCGGAGTCAGTGCCTCCATACCCATAACAAAGAACATAACCACTCCCACGGAAGACAGTTCTCGCAGACTTTCAGGCCAGCCACCAAGCTTCGGATTAAGATAAATATGGCCGGGCGGAAAAGATTCTCCAACAGCCAGGTGGTGATCCAAAACAATCACTTCAAGTCCAAGAGAAACAGCTTTTTCCAATGCTTTTCTGGAAGAAGTGCCGCAGTCAACAGTCATCAGCAACGAGTATCCGTTCTTAGCCAAACCACTGATGAGTTCTTCTTCAATCTCAAACTCTTCCAGCCGATGAGTAAGGTAATATTCTGCGGGTACATCCAAAATATCGGTCAGTTTTTTTAACAGAGCCACAGCTGAGATACCATCAATATCTCCATCTCCATAAATAAAAACCTTTTCCCGCTTTTCTCTGGCTATTAACAAACGCCGGCAGGCTTCTTCTAAACCGGGAATCAGAAAAGGAGGCGTTAGACAAGAAAGGTCTGACCTAAGAAATTTATCCTGGTCCTCAGCCCGCGTTAACCCACGTCTCTTTAGCAATTCAACCAACAAAGAAGAGACTTTCATCATAAAAGTTGTCAAGGCTTGAGAAAAGGTTTTTCGGGAGTGGGAATGATCCGCACCAGGATACTACTTTCTTTCAGCATCTGCTGGGCCATCTCATCCGGATAATCTGCTCCTGCTACCACTTCCACAATACCGGAGTTGATAATCATTTTGGCACAAACGCTACAAGGATAACAGGTTACATAGATAACACTGCCCTTTATAGAAACTCCGTAACATGCCGCCTGAACAATAGCATTTTGTTCTGCATGTAACCCGCGACAGAGTTCGTGCCTCTGTCCTGAAGGAATCTTCAACCTTTCCCGGAGACAACCCAGTTCTACGCAGTGCGCCAAACCGGAAGGAGCTCCATTGTACCCAGTGGCCAGAATCTTCCTCTCCTTGACAATCACCGCCCCCACCCGCCGTCGCAAGCAGGTAGAACGACTGCTCGCCAGCACGGCCATTTTCATAAAATATTCGTCCCAGGAAGGGCGTTTAGTCTGCCGGCTGGACCGGGAACTCACGGGCAAACCTCCTTATCTGTCGGCTTAGTTGCTGTTGAATCTGGCACTTTTCCCTCTTTTTTAACGCAGCGTCAATCCACTCAGCAATTTGAACCATATCATTCTCTCCCATCCCCCGGGTTGTTACTGCCGCAGTCCCCAGGCGAATACCACTAGTTATTGATGGGGGTAGAGGGTCGTAAGGTATTGGATTATGATTGACAATAATACCCACTCTTTCCAGCGCCTTTTCCGCTTCTAAACCAGTCAGGCCAACCTTCCTCAAATCAAGTAAAAAAAGATGGTTATCTGTTCCGCCGCTGACCAGTCTGTAACCTCTTTTCTCCAATTCCTTGCTTAAGATGAAGGCATTATTTAACACCTGCCGCTGGTAAACTGAAAAAGCGGGAGACATTGCCTCCTTAAAAGCTACGGCTTTTCCAGCAATCACATGTAAAAGCGGCCCTCCTTGCAATCCAGGAAAGATAGCGCTGTCAATCGCCTGGGCATACTGTTTCCGACAGAGAATCATCCCTCCCCGTGGTCCGCGTAGAGTCTTATGGGTAGTGCTAGTAATAAAATCACACCAGGGCCCCGGCGATGGATGTAGACCGGTCGCCACCAGGCCAGAAATGTGAGCGATGTCAGCCATTAGTAACGCCCCCACTTCCTGAGCTATCCGGGCAAAAGCGGCGAAATCAATTATCCGAGGGTAAGAACTGGCGCCGCAAATAATCAGTTTGGGAGATTCCTTTCTAGCTATTCGGGCCACTTCCTCATAATCAATTTTCTCGGTCTCCCGGCTGACATTATAAAAAAAACAACGGTAAAGTTTCCCGGAAAAATTTGCTTCGCGGCCATGCGTCAAATGTCCGCCAGCCCTTAAATTCATTGCCAATATTCGGTCCCCTGGCTGAAGAGTTGCAAAGTACACTGCCATATTTGCTTGACTGCCAGCGTGAGGCTGAACATTGGCATGTTCTACCTTAAATAGTTTGCGAGCACGCTCTATCGCAATTTCCTCAATCATATCTACAAATTGGCAGCCACCGTAGCAGCGATTTCCAGGATACCCCTCGGCATACTTGTTTGTCATTACTGAACCGACCGCCTGGAGTACAGCCTTGCTGACATAATTCTCCGAGGCAATAAGGTTTATTACCGAGCGCTGTTTCTCCTGCTCTTGCTTGATTCTCCAATAGATTTCTTGATCAACCCTTTTAAGCATGACCCAACTCCTCAGGAGAGATTTCACTAAAATCAGCCATTTGAAGAAAAATGTCGTTCACCTTCCCGAGTAAACCTAATCGGTTATCACGTAAATCTTTTTCTGACGTCATAACCAAGACCTCGTCAAAAAAACGGTCAATCGGGCCGCTCCATTGGCGCAAAGCCTGCAGAAAACCGAGGTAGTTACCTTCGCGATAAAGGTCATTTAACCAACCGGATTGGTCCTGCAATAACCGATAAAGATTAAGCTCGCTCGTCTCTAACAACTTCACCGGGTCAATTTCTCCTGGTATCAATCCTTTTTCTTTTGCCTGCTTTAAGATGTTAGCCACCCGAGTGAATCCAACCAGAAGTGCTTGATTATCTTTTTGCTGCAAAAACTCAAGCAGCGCGTTTATCTTTCTTCTTAAGGAAAGAAGGTCTTCTTTTTCCACGTTCAGCACCGCCCGGCGAATACCTACTGGCACCCCTTCGCTTTCTAAAAGATTATCAGCCCGTTGGAAGATGAAGCTAATTAATTCCTTTTTCACCTTTTCTGTCAACTCCGGTTTCAGCCTACCTACAGCTACCTCAATCATTTCGCCCAGCGGTACCCTTATTTTATTTCCCCAGAT
>JAMWDF010000242.1 GCA_023818865.1 Candidatus Omnitrophota bacterium | reverse complement strand
GGACGCCATCCTTGACGGCGAATACCATGCTATCACCGACGAATCAGGCATGGACTGGGTAGATGGCTATCCGATAGAGAGAATGAGAGCGATGTCAGTATCTCACAACTTCGGAACAGTAATCTCTTGGATGAATTTAATTTCTATAAAGGACCCAGCAAAAAAGGCCCTGGCCTGGCGGGGGTATGTGGACTATACCAGGCTTTTTGATAGTTGGGCCGGGGGAGGAGCCTACCTGCGAATACCTGAGCCGGTCTTGGACTGGGGAATCAACGAGGAAAAAACAGTTTATGTGCCGTTTTGGCGCAATCCTTATGTTTCCTGCCAGGATAAGGATATTCTGATTTCCCTTTGGAAATTGCCTGACCGGGTTCTCTTGATGGTTTTCAACTATAATCGCGAAAAAACTAAGGATGCTGTCCTGAAAATAGACCTGGAAAGACTAAATTTGATTGGGCAACTGCCCTGGCAGGAGTTCATCGGGGTGAGAGACCTGGTAAAGGATCAAAAAGAACCGCCTACTCGTCTGGATTATCACGAACGAACTTTGACCGTACCGGCTCTCCTACCTCATACAGGAAGGGTCATTGGCCTGAGAAAATATTAACCAAGGGGAAGCAATGGAACTTTTCTATCAAGGAACAATTTACCGAATTAAAATCACTCCGGAGAGCCAAAATCTTTGTTTAAGAAATCCCTCCAGTTTACTCTGGCAATCTTCTTCCCCTTTTCTCCTCACCCCGGAAATTCCTGGGATTCATCTTGTTGGTAAACCCCGGTTAGAAATCATAGAAAAAAGTCCGTCGGCTACCTCCTGGCTCGTTAGCACCAACCTCGCAGGAAAAGCTACCGGCCAGATAGAAAATCGCTTTTATCTCCTAGCAGATAGGTTTATCTGTTATGCCCGATACTTTCTGAATATCTCCCACGGGCTGAGATTCTGGAATTTGCTGACGCCTGAGAGCAAGTTTATCCCAGAGAAAATTTTTGCCTACCTTGGTAAGCATAATGCCGCTGGCACCGGTCGGGAATTCCCGGGAAATAAAGCTGAGTTTTCTACCGCGAGCCATAACTGGACTTACTGCCCACTTTCTCCTAGAATCTTGATGAGAAAAGAAAGAGTCACTGTGGTTATAGGTGGCACCCGGGTGGCTCATGATTACGGATTGGAATTAAGAATTGATTCCGGGAAAACCGCCTTCTTTCGCTTTAACTACGGAGGAGAGAATCCTTGGCTGGTGGCCGCTGCTCATCCAACAGATTCACCGCGACTTCAGGTTTTATTTTCCCACTCGCCTGATTGGCACCAGGCAAATAAGTTTTTTACCCAGATGATAATTGAAGACGGCATTATTTCCCCGCGGCGCTACCGTCCGGAGGAAAAGACATGGTTTCGACCCTGGTATTGCACCTGGGGAGATCAGATGCTTCTTTCCCGGGCAAAACTTCAGCAAGATGTTAGCCAGGAAAGGAAATACCAAACAGTTAAACAGATTCTCACTGAGGACTGGGTGGTCAAAACTGCCCGATTCATCCGGGAGAAAAAATTGAACATCGGCACCATCATCATTGATGATGGCTGGCAGGATTACCGGGGAGACTGGAACCTCGTGCGAAAAAGGTTCCCCCATTTTCGGGAAATGGTTGACTACCTTCATCGGTTAAACTTTCAGGTGGTCCTATGGTGGGCCCCTTTCCTTCTGGAGAAGAAGGCAATAAACTGGAAAGAGGCTAAACTTACCAGCGGCCCAGATCCCTACGGAGAAAAGGTGATGGATTATTCTTTGCCAGAAACACGCAAATGGCTGAAGGAAAAAATCCGTCTCTGGTTTGGCTCTGGACCTAATGGCTGGAACATAGATGGCCTCAAACTTGATTTTTTTGTAGAAAAGGTGACCCCAAGTACTCAGCGGGGTGATGATTCTTGGAGAGGGGAAGAATGTTGCCTGCATCAACTGGTTAAGACAATTTACCAGCAGGCTTCAGAATACCACCCCTGCCCTGGAATCTTGGCGGCGCCCCACTGCCCTTCTCTCTTGCCTTATCTGGTTTCTGTTTTCCTGGAGGAGAGGTTTGACGCCAATTTTGAGATTCTAAAAGATAAACCAGAAATGGTTGCTTCTTGGCTGCCAGGACTAGCTTTCAGTCCTCATTTTACATATAACCCTGCCGCCATCCCTGACTATCTTCAATTCTGCCAGCAAACTAAAGCCATTCCGCAGATTGGAGTGGTTCACGGAACTCCCCAAGATTACTTTTTCTGGCGGCCAGAAGAATCAAAAACTGGAACCAAGATAGTTTCGCTCGCCTCTCTACGCCGGTTATTAGCCCACTTTAGCTAAAAATGAAAAATTATTTACTTTGCTTCTTGGTAATAACGCATAGAATTCTGTCCGCCGGACCGCCAATCAAAAACCCGTATCACGCCCATTGCCCTTGGAAATTGTGGTTGGAAGATGAAAAGGCGGTTACATTAACTTTCCCTGGACCAAGAACATCTCCGCAGAAGAAAGAAACCAGGACTTTCCAACTTCCTTCACCGGAAAAACGTCTCTACCCTCGGGAAACCGGTGAATTCCTTTCTTTTGGGAGTAAACCTCACGCGGTATTGGCCGGTCTGTCAGACGATGTCTATCTAAACTGGGATAAGAGACATGCTTATCTGCGCGATACCTGGCCAGCAACTAACCCCATTTTTTCAGGGATTTTCCAGAGCCTCATTCATGATAGCGACCTTGACTTCGGTTGGCCTGCCCGGAGTGAAGATTACATTAACCTCCTTTATCAAGCTGGGGTAAACTTTGTCAACCAGTCAACCACCGAGGTAGCTCATGACATCACCAACTCTGGCGAAAATATGGAAAAACTGGAACGTGACTTATACTTCGGCAACATTCTCTTTGCCGCCCCAGCCCACATATCTTTTATGGAGCGCCAGCCATTTTCCTCAACTGACGAATACCAGGCTTTAGTGCCCTGCTTTTTCAACTCAATAGGTTCTTCAGGAAGTGAGACTTTGGCCCTGGTAAAGATGATTCTGGCTGGGGCTTATCTTCCCCGTAAGACAAAAATTTTGCTGAAGAAACATGGGATTTACCCTTCTGCTCTCCTCTATTTCTGGAAGGTCGCTCTGCCTTACGCTGTCCCTTACGACCATGAACTTCGGCATCGGGTTGCCTATAATTCTTCTGGCGATCACAGCGACTATCGGGCAAGCAACCAGACAGAATTCAACGAGGAC
>JAMWDF010000241.1 GCA_023818865.1 Candidatus Omnitrophota bacterium | reverse complement strand
TGTTTTCTTTCACAGCGAAGAGCCAGCCACTATGAGGTATTTGTCTTCCCTTGACCGGTTGGCAATTTATCTTGACCCGACCTTTGCCCGCTGGGAAAACCAAATTCCAGACAACGCTCTTCTTTCCGCAGAAATTGAGGTTTTTTCCGGCGAAGGAGACAGAAAGCATCCAGTTTTAAAAGAAAAGTTGTCGGCTATAGGCTTAAACCGGAGTGTCTGGCGGAAGTCTACCGTTAGTCTGGCTGAGGGCACTTACACCGTGAAAATAACTCTTCTTGACCAAGAGGGAAAAGTCCTGGGCCAGACCGAGGATTGGTTTGAAAAAAGGATTTTTGCCTGGATGAAAAAACCAGCCGGAATAGGAGAAGACGTCCCTACCGGGTATCAGCCGCTGAAGACTCAAGGCCGCACCATCTCCTTGTGGGGAAGGCAATACACCTTTTCGGCCACCGGGCTGTTAGAAGCGGTGAGTTCTCAAGGGAAGCCATGGTTAAAAGGGAAAACAGAACTGGTAGGGGAAATTTCCGGGAAGAAACTTTCTGCTGAGGTAGAAAAACCTTTTATTTTCGTCCAGGAGAAGCCAGGAGAGGTCATTGGCCAGGCGAGATTGAATCTGGCTGGTCTGGTTATTGACCTGACAGCTATCACCCAATACGACGGGCTGGTCATCTACCGGTTGACTTATGGCCCAAGAGATAAGGCAGTGGCGATCAACCATCTCCAGGTAAGAGTCCCCCTGGACGGCCGCTGGTGCCAGTTTTTCTCTTCCGACGGGATGCCCTGGCTGGCTGGTCCTTCTGGCCGGGCAGAACGGGCTGCCTATCTTTACCAGGATGACGCTACCCACGGATTTTCTTATGACCTTCTTCCCCAGCAACAAGGTCTAGTCTTTAATGGGTTGGACCATCAGCAATCCGGTTCTTTAACAGTCAACTTCAACGGCCTTTTCTGGGTGGGTGATTATGAGACCTGTTTTTGTTACGCAGCAGATAATGATTCAGGCTGGATACATGGATTCAACAAACCAGCAGTGGAAGCTTTTCGCCAGGGCGATACCTTAACTTTATGCTTGAACCTGGTCAATCAGGAAACTATACTTAATGAACCGAGAACAGCCGAGTTTGCCTTCCAGGCCGGTCCGGTCAAAGACTTGCCAGAGAATTGGCGGGGTTACCAGAATGGAGGAGACCCCAAAGATGCCCCTTTTCCGGTCAATTTGTCCCAATACGCTGGCAGTGGCTACACCTTGGCTGGCGGCACTCATTTCATCCATCCGGGAACCACTCCAGAGCAGCTCCAGAGAAGTAAGGAAAAGATTGAAAGGGATATGGCTGGCGGCACTAAGTTTGTTAGTGGCTATCATTTTTGGGGGACCGTACCCAAAGGTTTCCCGGAGACCAGGGTTTTCCGGACAGAGTGGGGGATTAACAAGGACATCTGGCAGGCAGCCACTGAAGTCAGGCCGTGGGAATGGAACAACAAATTCTATGGCGACAACCAAGAACTTTACATTATGATGAGCGCCAGGACAGTGCCCAGCTACGTTGAGTTTATCACTTATGCCTATGACCTGGCGCTTCAGCACACAGCTTTATGCGGGTTCTATGATGACTGCGGCTATCCCCGGACAATCTTTGATGAAGAACTGGGTCTGGGCTACCGAAGGGAGGATGGCACCCCGATTGCTTCCTCTGGTCTGTGGATTTACCGGGAAAGGTGGAAACGGGCTAGCTATGTTAACTTCATCCATCAGCGGCCCAACCTTCTTTGGGACTCCCAACACGTTCATGCCCATTACCTGCCAGCTTATGGGTTCATCGGCTGCTGGGCGCCCTGCGAACACGGCTACTATAACCCATTCAAAGATAAGGATAACCTGGAATTCTACGGCCGGGTGGAAAGATATGCGGCTTTTAACCCGGCGAAGGCTTTTGGCCAGATACCAATGGTGGGTATGTCTTCGCCAAAGCGGGATGTCCCGGATTTTGCCCGAGATACAAGAAGTATGATGATGCTGGCTTTTCTTCACGACCAGGATGTGGGCAGTTTTGGTTTCAGGGATACCCGGATAGTAGCGCGGCTGCGTCATGCCAGAAATAGTTTTAAGGTATGGGAGAAAGAGGTAGAGTTTATCGGTTACTGGCAAAGTGCTGACTGGGTGAAACTGGACCAGCCAGAAGTCAAGGTCAGTTTATACCGCCGGCCAGAGGCTATTCTCTTCATCCTGGCGAATACTGGAGAAAAACAGACAGGGGTGAGCGTCAGTCCTGCTTGGCGAAAACTTCGGTTATCTCCAGGGAATTTGGTCGCCACTAATGCTGAAACTGCCGAAAGATTGCCTTTAGTGAAGAAGGCCGGCGGCGAAAGTTTCTCCATTGAAATTCCCCGGCATGACCTGCGGCTGGTGGTAGTTGGTCCACCTGGCGGTTACCTTGACCCGACAGTAGGTCAGCCTCTTGGGAAAGAATTGCCTATTTCCGGGGAAGTGATTAAAGAATGGAGCGAGAATTTCACCGGTCCGGAATTAACTCCTGCCTGGGTGAAAGAATCGCACCAGGGGAATGCCGGTGCTGCCATCCTGGATGGAAGATTGTGTGTCTGGGGTAACCACTATGGCTTTTCCTATGTCAGGCGGGAAGTGAACCAGGACAACTTCTCTGTCCAGTGCCTAATTTTTCGGCCACCTACTGGAGGCAGTGATGAGTGGGGCGGCAGTCTCTTCCTTCTCTGGCCGAACGGTGAATACGTCCAGGCAACACCAGGAACAGGCGCAGGTAAGTTTTTCTACCGGCTTTCTAATACTGGCAGTCGCTGGGGCAGCCCGGTGAGTAAAACACCGGTTCCTGGCTGGTACCCCTACCCTGCTAACTGGGTAAAGATTAGTCTAAAACCCCAGGTGATAGAGTTTTACGGTAGCTCTGACGGGAAAACCTGGGTAAAAGACTGGGAAACAAAACGGCCGGAAAAACATCAAGGTCCACCCCAGTATGTTATTCTTGGCAATGGCGCTCCTGGGAAAGAACCGCTTTTGAAAAATTCCCATCCCCAGCACTTTTCTCCTCAGAGTCCCTCGGCCTGGTTTTTCTCTGACCTGATCTTTTTCAAGGACGGTCCTTGACAGAAGAGACGGAGAGAAGCAAAGGATACAGCAATGAAAAAGGAGTTAAGACCCAGACTGATAGAAACTGACTTTCCGCTGAAGGAAGTCTCAGAAGAATCAGTGAGAGAAAAGAACATTCGCCACGGCCATATTTCCACCTTAC
>JAMWDF010000240.1 GCA_023818865.1 Candidatus Omnitrophota bacterium | reverse complement strand
TCGCCAAACCTTTTTCTGTTTGTTTCCAGACAAAAACTTCTGCCTCCGGAGATGACTGGACTTTTTCTGCTTGGAAGAAAATTTTTTCTCTTTTCACCTCAGCGTTGATGTTTATGGATTTGAAAACAAACTTCTCTTGTCCCTTTAAAGCTGTCCCGAAAAGTTCATTCAACTGGCTGGTTCCCAGAGGCCGGCAAAAACCATTCAAGATTCCCGGATTCATATCCGCTACTACCACTCCACCTCCTTTCACAAATTTTTCTATTTCCTTTCTTTCTGCTTCAGTAATGGCTGAGGAACCGAAAAGAAACAAAATCTTATATCCGCTCAACTGGCCAGATTCCACCATCTTTGTCGTCAGAAAATTAAATCCAAACCCGTGGCGGTAGCAAAAATCAATGAACTGAGCAATGGAGTTTTTTGGGGAAAAAAATGGCTCACCTAAAAGAGAGATAGAGCTACTGGCATGAGACCAGTGGATAGCAATGCCATCGTTTCTTATTCTGTTAAGCGCCAGTAAAGCCGCCAATCCGTCGTTGAGTTTCTGCAGCCTGGGCAACATCTCTTCAAAATATTCCGCATAAGAGAAATCAACTGCGATAAAACCTTCAGTAAACGGTCCGGATGCAAACCAGGCATTGCCGTTGACAACGCCGCAGAGAAGCGGTTTCCAGAGAGGATACGGATAGCCATCCCGGCCACCGTGAGAACCGACATATCCGCCCCACCAGTTTGTCCTCAATCTGTCCCAACCAATACTCCTTAAAAGTTCATTGCCAATCTTGTCCTCATACGGTCCCCAAAGTTCTAATTGACTGATCGTCTCTTCCAGATTGCCTGGCACTGAACCCTCAGCGCCAACCTCGGCTTGGGGGTCAATTTCTTTGATCACCTTTGCCAGATGATGGTGATAATCAGCATACTGTTTTTCCATAAAGCAACGGTGGTCAAACCAAGCAGCATATTTCTTCGTAGTGGCGGCTTCCTTCAAAGAATAATGTTTCACCTCATCAAAACTCCCAAAATTTTCTCCCCACTCTTGATTCAGGGAGGAGATAGACTGATATTTACTTCGCAGAAACTCCCGGAAGGCTTTCTCATCACTGGGTGAATACCCAGCTTCGTAGCTAAAGAAATTCTCATCGCCAAGATTGTAAACCAGTGGACCGTATAGGGGCAGATTGGTGATTCTTTTTTCAATCACTTCTCTAACGGCTTGTTGGACCAGTGGATTGTAAAAAGATCCGTCCCCATTATATTTCTCTTTGTTCTTTGGGTCAGCTGTTTTCAACCACTGTTCTTGGGTCCAACCCTTTTCATCGTTCCCTAACATAATCCGGTACATATAAGGCACCATTCGGAGATTGAACAACGCCCCTATCTTAGCATTCTTCCCTTCTTCGGTGGGATGGTCTAACGAAGCAGTAAAACCTGCCTTTAAAACCTGGGGCAAGAACATCTCTGATAGAAAAACGTTAATGCCTCCCCAAAGAATATTGGGGAAAATCTCCCTTTCTCTTTTCGGGAAAAAAACTTCTTTCTCCAGTTTCAAAACAAGCTGATTATCCTCAAGAATCTGGCAAGTGAGATACCCAGACAAAGTTGGGAATCCTTCCCCAGGTAACTCAAAAGACAACTGGTTAACATTCTTGGCTAAGGAATATTTTTCCCGAAGATAGATTTTTCCCTTTAGACAATCCCTGAGTTCTACCAAAAGTTCTGCATTCCCCTTCAAACTTCCTCCAAAACTCACCTGCCCTTTAATCCTTTCTCCAGGCTTGTAAGAATTCTTGTCGGTAAGCAACTGGGCCTCTCTCAGTTTGCCCTCAACCTCTAACTGGAAAAACCCAAAGTCTTCCACTCCTTTTTTGCTGCTGATAATATAGTCAAGGAAATATCTTCCGGCTTTCACTAAAGGAATAGGCAGAGATACTTCTCCTTTTAACCCAATCACTTTTTGGTAAACGACTTGGTTTCTTTCGTCCCTTAAGCGAAAATAAACTTTTTTCTCACTTGTTTCTCCAGTTAATTTAAAACCCAAAGGTAGCGGCAGATTTTCCTGAGGAATAATTTGCCCATCTTGGAAATTTGCTGGCAGTAAGCTGCTTGAACTCTCCCGTTTTCCTGCCCAGAGTATCGCCCGGGCCACCAGGACCAGATAATTTTCATAGGTGCTTTTCCAGAAAGCAGAGTAACTTTCAGGATTGGTCAAACCCAAACCACTGTAGTAAGTGCTATGTCGACCCGGATAATCCACCACTAAAATTCTTCCTTCGCCAAACTTGTAACCTCTTAACAACTGGTCGGTCTTGAATTTCTTATCCTGGGTCAATACCTTGGCTGGAGTCCAGCTGGTGGGAGAAAAAGGCAAGCTTCTTAAAGCAACTCCTTTTTCTATCCAGTCTGTCTTTTCTGGGAAGGCAAACAACTTCTGGTAAGCAGTCCCTTGGTCATAGAAAAATACCAGGCCAACTCCTTTTTTCACCTTTTCCAGGATTCGGTATTTGGCTTCAGCCGGCAGGATATCAAACCTGACATTGCCGAAGACAAAGACATTGTAGTCCCCATTCAGTTTTGTCAGAAGTTCATTCTTCTTTTCATAGCCGGTGGTTCCTTCCACCTGACCTTCATACATATCTTCCATCGCCAGCAGCCCTGAATGGAAAACAGTTACTGCCTGAAAATCAAGGTCTAATCTCTGCCAGAGTTCCACCACCTCTCTGGCTCCCTGCCGACAAACAACGAAAAGACATTTAATCTTCCCGGCAGCCAGTGGTTTCGCCCAGTCCAGATGAGGAGTGAGATATTTGGTGGTGACTGAATGCAGGTAATCGCCTTGATGTTTCCCAGCAGCCAGGAAAGGAAAGAGAAGCAAAAAGCAAAAAATCTTCTTCATTTTTATCTCCTCGGGTAGGACAACTTAACCTTGAGAAAGAGGGGCAGAAACCCCCCTCCTTGCCTCATTGCCTAAACACTAAATCTCAAATTTCCCGGCCAAACGGTGTCACATCTCCTCGGTGACGCCAGTCCCCACCAGTGTAGGGATAATTCACTGTCTGCGGCAGGTGAATCAAATGGACGCTACCGTCTATGTAAAGCCGGTTGACCCAGCTTCCGCCAGTACCATCTGGTCCATCTGTGTAACTGTATTTATGTTTGCCGCCTGGATGAACTACCATGGTTCTTGTCCTCATATACCAGACATAATCAGTCATAATCCACCGGTAAATAGGGGGGAAACGGTTAACCTCGGAAACCTTTCGCCCTCTCACTGGCTGCGTACCGGAA
>JAMWDF010000239.1 GCA_023818865.1 Candidatus Omnitrophota bacterium | reverse complement strand
CCGGGAAAAAACCCCTGGCTTTTTGGCCAGAAGATTCAAGGCTATCTCAGTAGTGTGGGCCGAACGTCTGACATTGGTAACGGTAAGCTCCTTCCGCCGTAAAAGGTGGGGATTTAAGGAAATGGTCTCTTGGTCTGGGATGCCAATAAATACAAGTTCTCCACTAATTCTCGCCAAGGCAAGACATTGCTGAAAAGTTTCTTCTTTGCCAGCCGCCTCAAAAACCACGTCTACCCCGTCTTGAATCTTTTTCGCTACTTGGTCCACCAACGATTGCTGTGAAGCCAGCACAGTATCTGTAGCCCCAATGGCCTGGGCCATTTGCAGTCTCCAAGAGAAAAGGTCGCTGGCAAATAGCGAACTACAACTCCCGCTGAGAGTAAATATAACTGAAAGACCAATCGGTCCAGCTCCGATTACTGCCACTGTCTGCCCTGGTTTAAACCGACTTAAACCTACAGCATAGACGCCGATGGCTAAAGGCTCAGCTAACGCTCCCTCGCGATAACTTAGTTGCTCCGGCAATTTAATTACATTACCCTCCGGCATCACCAAAAATTCCCTGAGGGCTCCATCTACCGGCGGGGTCCCAAGAAAAATCACTCGCGAACAAAGATTGGGCTTTCCCTGGTGACACTGGGAGCACTGGCCGCAGGAAATTCCCGGCTCCACTGCTACCCGGTCGCCTTTTTTCACCTTGGTTACCCTTGGGCCAACCTGGACTACCTGTCCAGCCAGTTCATGTCCTAAAATAATTCTTTCCCGAACTATCTGGTCACCGATCCGGCCGTGAAGAAAATAATGAACATCTGAGCCGCAAATACCTACACATTTCACCTGAATCAAAACCTCGTCATCTCTGGTGATTGTCGGCTCAGGTATCTGGGCCAATACAACCTTCTGGGGCGCTGTTAAAAAGGCTGCTTTCATTGATTTTTCTCCACAGACTTTTTTTAAGTTTACCACTCGGTTAGGGTGCTTTCAATAGATATGATAGAATTCTACAGGACAAGGGACTTTACCAAGTTCTGTTTTTTTTCGTCAAACTTAATGAACAACTTTTTCCAGGAGGAATAATGAAAGAACCTTTAATTCCTGCAGAATCTCTTCGGGCCGCCATCCCCTGGTCAATCTTGCCGGAAACCACTGAAATCATTCAGCCAGCAGAAGGGATGATCGGTCAAGAAAGAGCTGACCGGGCAATCAGATTCGGTCTAGAAATTAGAGATTATGGCTACAATATCTTCGTAGCCGGTCCTGCCGGTACAGGGAAAATGAGTTCGGTTGAAGCCGCCGTTAGAAAGTTAGCTGAGACTTTACCTACCCCTTGCGATTTCTGCTATGTTTACAATTTTTCAAAGCCTGACCAACCCATGGTCATTAGTATGGCTCCAGGGTTGGGGCATGTTTTTCAGAATGATATGAATCGGTTGACTGAAGAATTAAAGATAGAAATACGGAGGGCTTTTGAGAGCAAAATCTACGAAGAACATAAGACAAATCTCATTAAAGAGTTTCAAAAGGAAAAGGAGGAGATTTTCACCCAAGTGGAAGAATCAGCCAAACAGGCCGGCTTTCAGATTAAACAAACCCCCGGCGGAATTGTTTTCCTTCCCTTGGTAGAAGGACAACCCCTTTCTGAAGAAGATTTAGAAAAGTTAACCGATGGAGCCCGGCGGGAAATAAGGAGCCGCCAAGAAGCCGTCTATGAAGTGCTGGCTGAGGCTCTCCGCCGAGTCAGAGAAAAAGAGAAATTGCTCCGAGAAAAATTGGAGAAACTGGACCGCGAAACCGGACAAGCTGTTACTTCGCCTCGCTTATCGGAGTTACGAGATAAGTACAAAGACTATCCGGAAATACTTAAGTGGCTGGCCGCAGTTGAACAAGATATTGTCACAAACCTTGAAGATTTTCAGGAAAAAAAGGAACCAGAGGTCCTCCCTGGCCTTCGCTTTCTGGGAATAAAAGATGACACTCTTCAGAAATATCGCGTCAATGTTTTCGTAGACCATTCCAGAACAAAAGGTGCCCCGGTAATCAAAGAAGTTAATCCTACTGCTTACAACCTAACGGGAAGGATTGAATATCGTCCCCACCTGGGAGCAATGTTCACTGATCACACAATGATCAAACCAGGTGCTCTTCATCTGGCCAATGGCGGTTTCCTTATCCTGCGAATAGCCGATGTTCTTCATAATTATTTTGCCTGGGACGCGCTTAAACGAGCTCTTCAAAATCGGGAAGTAGTGCCTGAAGATATAAACGAACAGTTTCGGTTGATCAACACCCCCACCATTAAACCAGAACCTATTCCTCTAAATATTAAAGTAGTTCTCATTGGCAATTTATGGTGGTATTACCTTTTGTATCACTATGACGAAGATTTCAGAAAACTCTTTAAGGTTAGAGCCGACTTTGCTTTATTTATGGAAAGAAACAACCAGGAAATTATGAATTATTGCGCCTTTGTCAGTAAGATCTGTCGCGAAGAAAAGTTGGCTCCCTTTGACCGAGAAGCCATAGGGGAAATAATTCAGTTTGGCTCCCGCCTAGTGGAGGATCAAACAAAATTAACTACCAGATTCAGCAATGTGGCTGACTTGCTCCGCGAGGCAAATTACTGGGCAAGAAAAGATAGCAGTAGAATAGTTCGGGCTGTCCATGTGAAAAAGGCTTTAGAAGAAAAATACTATCGTTCCCGAATGATAGAAGATATCCTTAACCAAATGATTAAAGAAGGGACGATTATGGTGGATACGACCGGAATGGCAGTAGGACAGGTAAACGGCCTTTCCGTGATGGCTCTGGGCGATTACACTTTTGGTAAACCAACTCGGGTAACCGCCCGAATAGGCATTGGCCGTGGCCATGTTATTAACATTGAACGAGAGGTAAAATTGGCCGGAACTATTCACAACAAAGGGTTTTTAATTCTTACCGGATACCTCCGAGAAAAATATGGTGTTAGATATCCCCTTTCTTTTTCGGCTAGCATATGCTTCGAACAGGTCTATGAAGAAATAGAGGGGGACAGTGCTTCCACGGCAGAGTTATATGTCCTACTTTCATCTCTTTCCGGATTGCCTTTGAAGCAATCTATCGCCGTTACTGGTTCAGTCAATCAGCATGGACAAGTGCAACAAGTTGGAGGTATCAATGAAAACATTGAGGGATTCTTCCTGACGTGTCAGGTAAAAGGTCCTCTTAACGGACAGGGAGTAATTATTCCCAGGGCTAACCTAAAAAATCTGATGCTGAAAGAAGAGCTGGTCCAGGCGGTGAAGGAGGGA
>JAMWDF010000238.1 GCA_023818865.1 Candidatus Omnitrophota bacterium | reverse complement strand
AATACCCTGGTTTCCTTCCATCGGGAAAATTCTCGCCAGGGATGGGACTGTTTCAAAACCATTTCCCCTGATGGGGGTCAAACCTGGGGAGAAGTAATCCCTTTCCCTCTGCCCGGGTGCCACCGACCAGTTGCTGGTCTGCTCCGAGATAACCGGATTTTGATTACCTACCGGTTTTTACCCGGCGGTCCAGGCTGGACCCAGAACTTTTTTGTTGCTTTAACCGATAAAGAGTCTGCATTAGCTACTGAGAGAAATAGTGCCTGGGTGAGGATTATGCCTCTGGATTATGACCGTTCCCCAGCCAGCGATACCGGGTACTCCGGCTGGGTTCAGTTTCCTGATGGCGAGATTTATGCGGTGAATTACCTGATGGATGAAGCTCCGAAAGCCTGGATTCGTGGCTATTCCTTTTATCTTGAAGACTTGGTTTTGCCAGTTAGGTGACTTTTGGGCTTTCAGAGACCGTCAAATTCTGTCATCCAGGAAACAAGATTTCTGGCGTAATCCAATTTTATCAGGCGGGCAGGCAGAGGACACCGGTTCTCTCCAGGCACTTCCAGATTGAAAGGTCCAAGATAGTTAATCTCTCTTAAAGATTTCATTACCTCATTCCAAGCAATTACCCCTCGGCCATAGGGTAACATGTGGTCATCATTTGTTCCCAGGTTATCCGCGATATGTAAAGCCTGAAGGGTTGTGCCGGCTTCCTTGACAAAAACTGCCGGGTTAACTCTGGAGATAATCGCATGACCAGTATCCAAACAGAGACCAATGTTATCCATTCCAGTCGCCTGTTTAATCGCCAGAAGTTCAGAAACCGTTCGCAGCCCAGGGACATTCATATTTTCCAGACAGATGATAATTCCGCTCCCGCGGCTATATTCCGCTACTTGTCTCACCGCCTTCACCCGATGCTCAAAAATCTTCTCCGGTGACCAACCGGCTTTCATTGCTTTATCTCCACCGGCGTGAAGCACTCCGGCTTTTATCCCCAAACCCTGAAAAAGGTCTACCCACCTTTTCATTGTTTCTAAGGCCGCCTGGAAATCTTTTTTTTCTGGGGGAGCAATATCCATCACTTCCCGGCCAGGCAAGTCATCTGCTCGGCAACCTTTGGTTGCCAGGCAGAAATGTCCCTGGGGAAAGGAAATCCCATAATCAGTCGCATACCGCCGGAAAGATTCTCCAGTGGCTAATGGTTCTCCTTCTTTTAAGAGGTCATGGCCGTGCTCATCGCTTAATTCCAGATACTGCCAACCGTGAGAGGCGAAAGTTTTCACCATTTCCCGAGGCAAGTATTCTATCAAGTAGCTAGTCCAGATAGCCGCTTTCATTTTTTCTCTCCGATTTGTCTCTGTTTCTCCGCCAGGGAAACACTCAAGCCTGTACCGGGAATCCTCGCCCATAAATGGTAAATAGCCCGGATAGTCTCTGGTGACTCATCGGTCAGCAGAACATACTGTAGTTGTCTTCGGTAGTGCGAACGGCAGGCTAACGCCCGGTCAAGAATAGAAAGGTTGTTTTCCCCTGTCGGATAGGGCGTGGTGCGCACCAGAATTTGAGGATGAAGTGCTGGTCGGTAGGTCACCCAGACATGTCTCTGCCGGATTGGTTCCAGTTTCTCGTAAAAGAATGCTAATCCTGTCTTCTCTTGAGTATCCTGCCAGGCAAACCAGCCTTCTTCCGGATTCTCAGTAGAATAAAGTCTTTCCCAGGGGTTAGCCTGTATCTCCTGTCTGGTTTTAGTCACTGGCCTCACATAAGGTTGCCCAGCCAAGGGAACAATTAACCGGTCATTTTCATCCAGGGATTTACCCACTGGTAAAGAAAAAGAATAAGGCCAGGACCAGTCAAACTCCGTACTTTGATAACTAACATATTCTTCCAATTCCAGCGTGGGGCAATTGTGCCAGACAGAAAGCAACCGGACAATCTCTCCGGTAAAAATTGGCTGATTATCCTTACTGACACTGTACCGGTGGCAACGGACCGCCACTACGGTACGCACCGGTCCAGAAAAAACAATCTCTGGTTCTGACCAGACCGGACCATCCTTACCGCTGGCCAGGCCGCGGGGAAGATAGTTGCCCCAGGAAGAACGGAAATCCAACAAGGTCTGGCCTTTCCAGGAAAGAAAGACAAAGCTGCCTCGCCCAAAATTCCTGATATCTTGAGTACCAGGAACAGTTCCCCCACCCCGGATGCCAACCTTTACCCCACCGGCGCTGATAAACAAGGGAATGATATCGCCCTTTTTCTCTATTATTTCTGGCTGACAACCAGGCGGCACCGGCTGGGTGGGTAAACCGTCATAATAAAGATAGATTGGGACCGGTTTCCGGGATAAAGTAGCCACAAAAACAAGTAAATCGGTATCGTCAAGAAAGCCATCAGGGCTGGCTGGTAAACCATCAGGTTGTCTCTCTTCCCCTTGATAAGCCAGCGGCGTATCTCCCTGAAACAATCGGAAAGAATTAATCCTAGGTCGGGGAAAGCCTGTCCAGCGCCAAAAATCATAGCCAGTAATTATCAGGGAAACCGGCCTGGACTGGTCAACTTCTGGCAGGTGAATAGCTACCCGACGAAGACAGCCTGGTTCCTGCCAGGGCTCATCCTGACAGTAGCCCCCAACCCAGCCAAGCAGCAAGAAAAACAAAACTGTTTTTTTCATTTGGCTTTTATTCGGTGGTCAATGATAACTACTGGTTGTTCGTTACTTAAAAGCGCATTATACTGACCGCTGACCAGGTCAAAACCTGGTACCCGAAAAGAACTGGGACTGCCTTTAGTCCCATGCTGGTCAGCGTGAAGAACATACACAGTCAACCGGCCATCTGCCGAGGTCATCTTCAGGTAATCTTCACCCAGGGATGGGTCAACTAAGCATTCTCTGGCTAACTTATCTTTGCCGTGATAAGTTAACGCTCCCCGGCAGAGGTCCGTGAGCAATTTCCGGTAAGATTCCCAAATTTCTTCATACTGCCAGGGCGCGTGGACATAACACAAAGCACCCAGGACCACTATCAATCCCTGACCATACTGGCTCACTGAGATGAATTCATCCTGATGACCCAAGGCAGTCTGAAATTTAGAGAAAACGTCCACATCTATCTGGTAGCTTTCCTGGAGCAGAAGGTTTTTTCTCATCCACTGGTCTGGCTGATAGGTAAAAGATTTCCTTTCTCTCTTCTCTGGAAGTTGGGTAAAACCAGCGGCGGTCAGCTTTTCCCCAGGCGGGACAACGGCAACCAATGTTCCCCCAGCTTTTACCCAGGCCAAGAGGTCCGGCCGCCAAACGCCCC
>JAMWDF010000237.1 GCA_023818865.1 Candidatus Omnitrophota bacterium | reverse complement strand
GAATTTGGCTTTGCCGCTCCCGCCGGTAGATTTTAGCAAACAGATGGTACTGGCTCTGGCTCGCACCAGAGGAAACAAGCAATACCAGATAGTCGGAGTTGAAGAAAAAAAGGAAACCCTGGTGGTCAATTACCTTGAGTTACCTCTAGCCGAACTTGTCCAATCAGAAACTCTTCCCCCTTACCAGATTTCTGTTGTCAACCAGTATTCCCGGGTTGAATTTAATCGGGTGGAAGGTAAGCCACTACCAGCTGAAGAGAAGGGAGACACTGCTCCGTGAATTCCAACCCTTCTTATCTCTTTGCTTTTCTTGCCATCAGGGAGTAGATCACTGGAATAACAAACAGGGTCAGGCTGATTGAGGAAGCCACGCCTCCAAGGACTGTGGCGCCAATCGGAGAGCGCAAAGTCGCTGCTTTTCCTGTGGAGAGAGCCAGGGGTAGGGCGCCGGCCGCGGTCGCCAGGCCGGTCATCAAACATGGTCGTAACCGGGTAGCACTGGCTTGGATAATGGCTTGGTGAGGTGGCTGGCCGCTGGCAATAAGACTCTTGGAAAAATCAATAATCAGAATGCTGTTATTCACGCCAATGCCAATCAAGATGATTACTCCAAGGAGACTGAAAATGTTGATAGTTTTCCCCAGAAGGAACAAAGAGAGAAGAATCCCGATGGCCGCTAAAGGCAAACTCCCCATAATTACAAAAGGCTCTTTCCAGCTTTCAAACTGGGCCGCCATCACCAGATAGACCAAGACCGTAGCCATCAGAATAGCAGTACCCAGGTCCACAAAAGCATCCTTCATTGCTCTGATATTGGTTCCGCTTCTCAGAGAAACTGTTGGTGGTAAATTGGCTTTTTCCACGCCTCTCTGAAAGTTAGCGACCACTTCCCCTAAGGGTTTATTGACATGGGCACTTAAAGTGATGCTTGGCTGCCGGTTATATCTTTCCTTTACTGTCGGGCCACGACTTTCCTTTAGGCTGGCTACTTGGCCTAAGAGATAAAGGTCTCCCAGGCTGTTTTTCACCGGAAGGTTCAGGAGAACTTGCCGGTTAGCCCGGTCTTTCTCCGGGATGGTTACCCGCAGATCGTATTCTTCTCCTGCTTGGCGGAATTTGGTGGCTACCAGACCTTCCAGAGCGGCCCGGCAGTTAAGGGCGACGGTCCGAGGCGAAAGGTCAAACTCAGCCAATCTATCCCGGTTGATAAGAAAATTGAGTTCGGGCTTTCCTGGGTGATAAGAAATATCTGCGTCAGAAACTCCTGAGGTTTTCCTTAAGAGACTGAGGAGGGTTTCTGCCGCAGGCAAGAGTGTCTCCCAGTCTGGCGCAGTCACATACATCATAAAAGGAGCCGTGGCTCCGCGGCCAACCACCGAACTGGTTTCAGCCACTGATAATGTGGCGGCAGGAATAAAGGCGAGAAAGTTTTTCACCTCTGAGAGAATTTCCTGGGCTGAGCGGCGTCTCTGCTCCTTCCACTTGATGATAATACTGGCGTATTCTGGCCCGACCGAGCCAGCCGACATAGCACCTCCAGAAATCCGCCCCAGGCTGACAAAGGTGTGCTCGCACTCTGGCAAGAGGGTTAATCTGTCTTCTATTGTTTTTACTATCTCTTCGGTCTTTTTCAAATTTGTTCCTGGTGGCATCCGGAGATTAATGGAGGAAATACCCTGGTCAGGTTCAGGAACAAACTCAGTACCAATCAGGGGAGTAAGGAGAAAACTGGCTACCAGAAGGACTAAGGCTATTGCCAGAGTAACCCCAGGATGCTTCAGAGCCTTATCCAGCAGCCAGCGGTAGCCCAAACGTAACTGGTTAAATCCCTCATCCCATTTTTCCTGCCAGGGACTTCTTACCGAACTGGCGAGGATCCGGCTGGCCAGCATAGGCAGAAGGGTGAAGGCGGTAGCCATGGCCACCAGGGTAGCGAAAATTTGGACCAAGCCAAATTCCCGGAAAAACTGTCCGACTATGCCTGTGGTAAAAACCACAGGTAAGAAAACGACAATGTTGGTTAGCATGGAAGCCATTACTGCAGGAGTAACCTCAGCTGTGCCTTCTTCTGCTGCCGCAATCAAGTCTTTCTTTAATTCCTGGTGGTGCCGGTAAATATTTTCCAGGACAACGATGGAACAATCAATAATGATTCCGGTGCAAAGGGCCAGGGCTGAAAGAGAAATGACATTAAAGGTAAATCCAGCTAAGTACATGAAGAACATAGTTCCTACCAGCGCCATGGGGATGGTCAGAGAGACAATGAGGGTACTACTCAATCTGTGAAGAAAAAGGAAAAGGACTAATCCGGTGAGAATCACCCCCAAAATCAAACTGAAACGCACATCCTCCACCGCCTCCCTGATAAAGGGAGAAGTGTCCACAATAACCTTCAGTTCATAGCCAGCAGGCAGGCTTTGCTGAAGTCGGGCAATTTCCTCCCGGACAAGTCTAGCTACTTCCACGGTGTTACTGGCTGGCTGCTTCTGGACGATCAAAGCGACTGCATCTAGCCGATTAATTCTGGATTTTTCTCTTACTTCGGCGAAGGTATCTTTTACCTCAGCGAGGCTCTTCAGATAGATCTGCCTGGCTTTGCCAGTGGCTCTTTCCATATCCGGAATGACCAAATTGGCAATCTCTTCTGGGGAAGAAAATTCGGAATCCAGCCGCCCGGAAACTTCTAATTCGGCCAGGTGGAAACGCCCAGAAGGAATGTTGATATTTTCCACTGCTAATCTGTTGGCCAGACCCGTAAGGTCCATTTTATAGTGGACCAGCCATTGGGGTAAAACCTCTACTCGGATTTCCCTTTTCAGCCCGCCTACCAAATCAATGTTGCCCACTCCGGAAATGGCCTGAAGGGCTGGTTTAATTCTCTGGTCAGCCAGAGTATAAACCTGCTTCAGGTCTGGACCGAAAAATCCAACGTAAAGGATTGGCTGAGCATTGATATCTAGTTTCAGAATTTCTGGTTCTTCCACATCATCCGGAAGACGGGACCGCACAGAAGCAATCTTTTCCCTGACTTCAGAGGCCGCTACCTCTGAGGAAGTCTCCATATTGAATTCGGCAATTACTACTGAGACGCCTTCCATAGAGACTGAAGAAATTTCTTTGAGATTATTGGTAGTACTGATAGCGTCCTCAATCGGTTTGGTGACCAAAGTCTCTATTTGATCCGGACCTGAACCTGCGTAAACAGTCTTTACCGTGACGATAGGAATATTGACGACAGGGACAAGAGAAATATTGATCCGGGTAAAAGCAAACAATCCCAAGACAGATAAGGCTAAAAAGCAAACCCAGAG
>JAMWDF010000236.1 GCA_023818865.1 Candidatus Omnitrophota bacterium | reverse complement strand
AATACGCCCACGCAAATTAATATGAGACAAGGGGAATAAGAATGAAATTTAAAGAGTTGTCGTAATAAATTTTCATAAAATTCACAGGTTGAGATATTTTGTTTTTTTTCTGATTAATCATGATAATATTGCATTCCTTATAATTCCTAATGAAATAACTAACCTTTAAAAAAAAATCTAAAATATTTATAACATTGAGGTATTTTTTATGGCCCCTACTCACCCGCTACTCCCTATAGTGGAACCAATTCAAGAAATTAAGGCTGAAAAGTCTGGTTGTGGATGTGGTGATAACTGCCCTTGCAAACAACAAAATTCATCATTTGATGGAATCGGCGCTCAAACAACGAATACTCAATCTAACAAATTAGTGCTTGTTGAATATGCAGGTTTAATTGGTTTGATTGCTGTAATTGGATTAACATATTTTGTCATTAACAAAACATCAAAATAGGAATGAAAGTCATTTTAAAAGAGGACGCCGCAGTATTGACACCTAACAAGGATCACAAAAACTTCACTGTAACAGGAGACGTAATTGAAGAAGGAACGATTCTTTTTGGAAACTTAAAACAAATCATTGGGCTACGCAGAGGAAAGCCATTCACATACCGGTTATTTGTCACAGACAAAGATCAAATTATTTATCAAAAATCAATTACTCCTATGAATACAACCGAAGTAACATTAGGCGCTGATGCTGGCGCAACCGCTACAAAAGTAGATATGATTCCTGCTGAAAATTTCAGCAAAGCTAAAATGACTGGTTTAATTATCGGTGGAATCGCCGGTTTCGCTTGGGCGAAATACAAAAAACATGACATGAAAAAATCCGCTATGTACATTGGTGTTGGTGCCGTACTTGGATATGTCGCAGGTGTTCTATTAGACCGCAAAAACAAGGTTTTGACCAGGGAAAGAATTCTTTGAGAATGTTTACTGCTTGTTCTTCTGCTGGATAGAACTGATAGGAGCTTTTCTGCTGGGTTATGAGATACTTTCTTCCTTGGCGCTTGGCCAGGAAGAAAAAAATGCCGTTTTTCTGTTGGACTGATTGTGGATAGACTTTAAAATCAGGATACCGGGTGACAAAGTTTTTCATTTTAGCCGTTGTGTTTGTCGAAAACAGGCTCGTTTCAAAACTTTTATTATTCTACCATTTAACTGGTCCCTTAGGAAAGGAGATTTTCTGAGGTGGGAAGGATAAGTTCGCTGAGGCTTACTCTAGTTGACTTAGAAGCTGGGACTTCTGAGTTAATTGTTTCCTTGAGCCATAGGCTTGCTTTCCGAAAAAAAAGGAATTTTGTAAGGCTTACAGCCGGTTGGGGCATATCATCCTTAGTCCGGATAGTCAGAGGATAGCTTTCATGAGTCGGTGCTATGCGTGACTGGCCTGGTGGTTCGCGGCTAATAACTATTGGTCTTGACGGCTGGGAAATGGTTGACGTTTTGGATACTTATCACATTTTCCACTTTGCTTGGAAAAACAACCAAGAACTTTGTGGCCTGGGCCAAGACCGGTGAGGAGAAGGGGCTTTTTTCGTAGAAGATAGAGCTGGTCGGCTCAAGCCTCTCAGTGAAGAATTTCAAAAACTTGACGGTGACATCAATTTTCCCCGTGGCGAAAGTTTGGTTGGATACCTGCCCGGTTACCGGTACCTGAAAATTTTTGATCGGCAAGAAGATGAAGAGGTAATTGTTAGCAGGTTTTTTCGCCGGAGGAACTATCTGGACCTTTGAGGTACGACCTTCATCCTCGGTGGCCCTGAATAAGAAAATGGTTTCCTTTGACTCTGTTCATGAGGGATACAGAGGGGTTTATATCTTTAAGCTTGACTGAGCCTGTTTAATCGGTCAATATCCGGGACAGTTCCGTCAGCCAGACGATATAAAACCTCTCCAGCCTCTGGGACTACCAGAGTTCCTTGCTCTTCTCGGCCAGAATAATCCTCCGGGTTAACCTTTTCTGGATTGAGGTAGCCAAGGTTTATCTCCCGACAAATCTTCTCCGGGATTCCAGTGGCTAATACCACTTCAATTCTTGGATTGTCCCGACCATCGCGGTAGGTGCCAATTCCCTTGACGTGGGTAGAGTGAGCTAAGATGCAGCCAGGGACATTCTTGAACTTTTCCCATTGTTTTAAAAAGTAGTCTCTGGTGTGGTACCCGACCTTCTTAATCTCTTCGCCATGGGTATGAGAAACTTCTTTCACATGGGGAGCATAGATAATCAATAGGCCACCGTCAGCCACCACCGGCTCCAGTTTGTACATACATTTACCAGCTGTCCAGATATCTTCATACATTTTAGGGGCGATGGAGAGTACTGTCTGATAACTTCTGGGGACGTACTTAATATTAAGTTTAGCGGAAAGATCAGCTGCTTCTGTCCAGGCTTCAGTGTCGCCAACAAAAAAGCCGTAGACCTTCTTATCTTTAACCACGTAAAATAACTGGTGGATAGGTTGAGTAAGAAAAGAAGCAGCCCGGTTCAAAGCGGCTCTCACCGGCGTATCCCTGGTGCCATTGATCTTGGGATTGGTAATCAACGCGCCTAACCAATGGAACCGGTGGAGGAAATCTGGTCCGGATATTCCAGGGAACAGATATTTGTATCCGCCGGAGAAACCAACTACTTCATGGGGAAATACCGGACCAACCAAAAGAATTACTTCGTATTCCTTCACCAGTTTATTAATTGTGACTGGAATTTCTTCCTTCATCAAGCCCCCAGATATTTTTTTCATCTCTGCAGCCGAGATAGTCCCGATTAATGTTAATTGACTGGGGTCATTCCAGAAGTGTTGGTAGATTTTCACTTTCCTAGAGATTTCTCCATTAAGATTTTTGAGTTGAAGATGATTTTCCAGGCGGTCAAGACTTAATGGAGGATGGGTTCCCAGAGCCAGGATGAAGGAAAGTTCCCTTACTTTTGGCGTCATGGTTTCGCTGAGCAATTTGAAAAAGAATGAAGTCGGGCCGGAACGGGTGGTGTCCGGGATGACGGCGAGAATTTTCTTGCCCTGGAAGCATTCCTGCTCTTGGTAATAACTCATCCAGATAGTTGCTATTTCTTGTTCAGTTAAAGGCCTATGAGTATTTCCCGTCCCAGTTTTCATCTCTCTCCTCGGTTAAACTAGTTTTAGCCGGCCATACGGATGAAAACGCCGGTAAAGGGAAAGCCGCAATTCCTGTTTCTGCCGATAAGATTCACGATGCTGTTTGCTTTCAAATTTATTCAAAGATGCTTCTATTTCAGTTTGTTCATCATTACTACTTGTTTCATCACTAACTGGATTTTCATCAAAAATACGTTCT
>JAMWDF010000235.1 GCA_023818865.1 Candidatus Omnitrophota bacterium | reverse complement strand
AACGGCACTGTTCGGGTTTTCTGGCATGATTACCGCCATTGCGTTTCTTCTCTGCGGTGGATCAACAACATCGAACTGTATATGGATAGTCGCATGCCGCAGGGATCGTTTTCCAGCTATGATATCCGTTTGACTCAAACAGCGGCGCCCCATGATGGCGACAATGGCTATGTTCCCCAGGTGATTGCGCAGACAACCGGCCAGATTTTTCTCGTATGGTACGACTATCACTATAACCGAAATCTTGCCGATCTTTTTTTTGCCAGGAGCAATACCCAAGGAGAATTTTCCGCGCCCATTTCGCTAACGACCGCGCGCCTGACCGATGTTGCCCAACGCGGCAATTCAATTTCCTATACACTTCCCGATATAGCGGTGGACAGCTCTGGCACTGCGCATATTGTGTGGACACGGGACAACGCCGCTGGCTACGGTCTCTTCTACGCACGACAGCCGGCAAGCGGAACTCTGACTTCTCCGCAACTCCTTTCCGCCAGTGGTGCAAACTTTTTCGACCCGCCTCATATCGCTTGCTCGCCACAGGGCGATGTTTTTGTTGCCTATACGGAATATGGGACACCGGCAGGTGGAGTGTATGTTCAGCGGCTTCGCGCAGGGCGGGCAGCCTTCGATGCGCCGGTGAAAGTCACTTCTATCCAGTCTAACCAGAAGCATGCCGATCTGAAAAGCGATTCCGCTGGCATGTTGCATTTGGTGTGGGTAGATGAGCGAAATGGACATGGGGAAATTTTTTACGGTCGGTTCGATCCGACAACCCGAACTCTCCTGGAAGAAAAAATCAAGGGTTGGCTCCTGGCTGGAGCCATCGGCAATGCCATGGGTTCTCCAGTAGAAGGAAAACTTTGGTTGGAGATAGAAGAAAAATACCCTGGCGGAATCACTACCATCCTTGACCCTTCCCGACTGGAAGGAGAGGATGATAACCAAATGGCTATGCTTCTGGTGGAAACCTATCTCCGGGTAAATGGTCGGCCAGTAATGGCCAGGGATTTCGGGAAAACCTGGCTGGAAAAACTCAATCGGGACCACTTCTACATCTGGTGTATGGGCCACGCCTATGACCGGCTCCGGGAAGGCTGGGACCCAAGAATCATTGGTCACTGGTCAGTGGTTACTGGTTCAACGGTCATGTGTCTGGAACCAGTCGGCATCTACCACCTGGCTGACCCTGAATTTGCGGCCATTGATGCCTTAGCGATCGCTTACATGTACCAACGGGGACTGGATGCCTTGGCTGCTTCCCTGATGGCCGCAACTGTGGCAGAAGCGTTAAAACCAGAGGCTACCGTGGAAAGCATCTGTCAAACAGCCCTCCAGCTCGCTCCAGAAAAGCCCCTACTTACCTTTGACCGAAGGCCATTTACTTCCACTCGGCAATATCTAACTACCTGTCTGGAAATTGCTGACCGTTATACTGATGTCTTGGCGGTAAGAAAAGAACTTTATGACCGTTGCCTTTTTTATCATATGATTGACCCTCTGGAAGTCTGGGGCTTATCATTAGCCATGTTCAAGATTTCTCGGGGGGATGTCCGGCAGGCAGCTATTGGCGGAACCAACATTGGCCGCGATTCAGATACCATCGCCGGCCGCGCGGCTATGCTGGCTGGCGCGCTTTCTGGAGCCAGCAATGTTCCGAAAGAATGGGTGGCTATGTTTCCTCCAGCCAGCCTTCAAAAAATTGACCAGCGCACCAAGCAGCTGGTTGACCTTCTGGCCGGCCAGAAAATGCTTCTTTGGGAAAAACGCCAGAGAATCTTTGAGGAGAAATGAAGTGGACTATCTTGCCTGTTTCCGGAGGTTAATGGCAGGGAATAGCTCGCCCTGGGTACCCAATTATGAATTGGGATTGTGGGGGCAGACAAAAAACAGATGGATTGCTGAAGGATTACCTGTAGACCAGGTGTACTTAGGCGACATGTTTGAAGGAGAACCCTTCTTCCGTCTTGACCGACGGGCATTCATCAGAATTGATTGCGGTCCAATTCCCCGGTTTGAATACCAGGTAATTGAAGAAAATGACCGGTATCTCATCGCCCGTCACGAGGATGGGGTAGTCACTAAAGCTCTAAAGGAAGGCACAGTAGCTGGCACCAGACCGTGCATGGATAATTATTTAGAGTTTCCGGTGAAAGACAGAAAGACTTGGAAGGAAGTAAAAAAGAGATTTAACCCCTTAACCCCAATCCGCTATCCTCTGTGGCTGGACAAACTGGTGAAAATGTGGCAAGAACGCGATTATCCCCTCTGTTTGTTAGGGAATGGCTCTTTCGGGCTTTATTCGCAGTTACGGCGCTGGTTAGGGACAGAAGCCCTTTCTTATCTTTTTTATGACGACCCGGCTTTGATTGAAGAGATGGTAGAATTTACCGCTGAATTTCTTCTTAATTTGGTGGAAAAGGTTATCATCCAGGTCCAGCCTGACTATTTCAATTTTTTTGAGGACTGTGCAGGAAAAGGCGGCCCACTTTTCGGTCCAGAAATCTTCCGCCGGTTTTTTTCCCGACCTTATCGCCGGATTATTGACCGGTTAACAAACGCCGGCATTACCAGTTTCTGGGTAGATTCTGACGGAAACATAGACGTGTTAATTCCTCTGTGGCTGGAAGTAGGCATCAATTGTTTCTGGCCTTTGGAACAGGCCTCTGGGATGGACCCGAGGAGATTAAGACAAAAATTCGGCAAGGCCATGGTTCTCTGTGGCGGATTGGATAAACGAGCTCTGAGTAAAGATAAAAAAGCGATTGAAGAAGAACTTTACGCTAAGATTCCGCCGTTGGTGGAGCAGGGAGGATACATCCCCCATATTGACCACATCATTCCGCCAGACGTGCCTTACAGCAATTTTCAGTACTATCTGGAACTGAAATGGAAGTTGTTGGGGCGAGGTTAGAAATTACCAGGAGGAAAGGATGATAGTCATTCTCGTGCATGTCCAGGTAAAAAAGGAGTTTCTTGATGCCTTCAAAGAAGCAACCTTAGAAAATGCTCGGGAAAGCCTCAAGGAACCAGGGATTGCCCGCTTTGACGTCCTTCAGCAGGAGGATGACCCAACCAAATTTATCCTTGTGGAGGTCTACCGGTATCATGAGGGGACCATTACCCACAAAGCCAGTGCTCACTATTTCAAGTGGCGGGAAACAGTAGAAAAGATGATGGCCCAGCCCCGGTTTAGCGTTAGATGCTATAGCCTATTCCCAGATGACGGGTGCTGGGAAACCCTCCCGTCGGAAGATTGAAAACCTCCTTTACAGGAAAATTCAGATGAGCCAATCAGAAAAAAATTTCCCAATAGTGGATACTTGGAATTTTCCTTTACC
>JAMWDF010000234.1 GCA_023818865.1 Candidatus Omnitrophota bacterium | reverse complement strand
TTCAGACGAAGATGTTCTTCAGCCAGAATAAAAATTTCATTCGGACTCTTCTGTTGACGGGAATAAGCTGCTCCCCCAAAGAAAAGGGTAACGGTTTTCTGGGTGCCATTAAGGAACTTTACCGGTAAGCGGCCCATAGTGTGTTCCAAGCGACGGACCACCACTTTTACACCAGAATTACCTGTCATCGGCAAAAGAACCGCAAATTCACCTTCACTATACTGCATAACCAGGTCAAGGCTTTTCACATTTTGTTTGAGGCGGTTAGCTACCTCTCGTAAGACTTGATTTTTCTTTTCCTCGGCCATACTTGTTTTGGCTTCTGTCCAGTTTTCTATCTGGACCATAACCAGAGAAAAGTGACGCCGGTAACGCCTGGCAAAGGAAAAGAGATAACTCAACTGTTCCCGGAAATCCTCATAGCCTGGCAAACCAGTAATCGGGTTATGGGTCTTTCTAATCTGCGGATAGAAACGGCGAAACAGAATGTGGTTAATTTTGTCTGGTAGGTCAGTTAGAGAAAAAGGCCTGATTATTACCTCAGTAAATCCGGCGACCAGACTAGCATTTCTTGCATCCACCTCAGTGGTAATTAACACAATGGGCACAGAGAAGGTTTCAGCTACTTGTTGCATTTGTCGGGCCAATTTCAGCCCTTCTTCCCGGGAGAGGTCGGTTCCTAAGAGAATAAGGTCCGGAAACAATCTTTTAAAGAATTCTTCGGCTTCCGCCGCGGGTGAAATAACGATCTGAAAATCATCAGTGCTCAGTACTGAAAGGATGGCTTCCAGAAAAGATTTATCCTCCTCTACCAGAAGAAGAATCGGTCTCATCTTTCCCCCTTGCTAGAGATTGCAACCGCTGGACTACTGCCTGGGTAATTTCATCTGGAGTTGAAGCTCCGGCGGTTACCCCTACACTTTCAATGTCTTCCAACCAGGTTGGCTGAACCTCCTCAGCCGATTGAACCCAGTAGGTTTTAGGATTGAGCACTCGGGCTATCTCAAAAAGCCGCCTGGTATTAGCACTGTTTCTTGAGCCAATAACGATTACCATATCATGCTCTAAAGGAAGACACCTAATCTCTTTCTGCTTGTTCCTGGTTGGCTGGCAGATAGTGTTATAAAACTTAACATTTTTTAACCGCTGGCGTAACTGTCTCCTTAGTCGTTCTACTTTCTCTAAGTCTTCAGTTGACTGAACCACCACCGTCAGCGGACCAGCCTTGACCAATTTTTCCCAGGGGATGGGCTCATCAGACCGGAAAACGGTAACTTTTCCTTTCACCTGGCCCAATATTCCCCTGACCTCGTCATGGTCCCTATCCCCGATTACTACCAGATGTTTACCCTCCTGTTTACTTTTTTGAGCCAAACGATGAATATGTTTAACCATCGGACAGGTAGCATCAACTATCTTATAGCCCCGCAAGATAGCCTCCTGAAATTGTCTCTGGCTGCAACCATGGGCCCTGATGAGTAATATCTTTCCTTCCCCTTTACCCAATCTGGTAATCTTTTTCACTCCAGATTGCTGAATCCGCTGGACCACATCCTGATTGTGAACAATATCACCCAGAACCACTACTTCTTTCCCGCATCTGACTGTCTGTTCAGCCATCTCTATCGCCCGCCTTACCCCGAAACAAAACCCGGCTGAACTAGCCACCACCACTTTCATTGTTTACCGGTTACCTCCGATGAGTACTTCTCTGGCATAAGACAACAGTTGCTGCCGGTAACTTTTCTTCATGCCAGAGCGAAGCCCCCAGTAACTGGCTTTAGCTAACAATAGTTTAATTTCCTCCTCTGCATATTTCAAACCGCCAGTTTCAGTGACAATATCTCTCACCCGTTCTAACACCACCCGATTTGCTTTTCCTCCAGTCATCAGTTGATTAAGATAAAGTTCTTGTTCTTTCTTCCCTTGTTGAAAAGCATACCAAAGAAGCAAAGTTTTCTTAGCTTCATTTAGGTCGGTAAGAGGAGATTTCCCTGTCTCCTTTTCTTCCTTAAAAAGGCCGTGGATATCATCCCGAATTTGAAAAGCCCGACCAAGGTACAAGCCACAACGCTCTAAGGAGTCCAGCTGTTCTCCAGGCACCCCAGCCAAAGTTGCGCCCACAGTTAAAGGACCGGCAAAAGTGTATTTAGCTGTTTTTAGGTCGTACACTCGTAAAATCTCTTCCCGGGAAGATTGTTCCAGGGCTCTCGTTCCCAATTCCATCTCGGCAAACTGACCGACGCCGGTGAGAAAAGCCGTACTGACAAATCTTTGCAAAGCTTTTTCCTTCCACTCTGGCCTGACCTTAATCTGAAGAAGCATTTCTATAGCCGCTGCATAGAGAACATCTCCAGCTACCAAGGCAAAATCCACTCCGGTTAGCTTAACATTCTCTTTTGAGGATAGGTAAGACTGAAATAAGCAGTGAAGAGATGGTTGACCCCGGCGGATAGCGGCTCGGTCTACAATGTCGTCATGAATAAGCATAAAATCATGCAAAACTTCAAATGCTAATGCTGCTTGGAAAAGCCCCGGAGCCGGTCTCTTGGCATAGCCTAAATAGCCAATCACCATCATTATCGGCCTAAGACGTTTGCCTGGTCGGAGAACAAAGTTCCTCAACCCGTTGGTGAGCAAAGAAGAGATACGGGAAAGACAATAATGGTCTTCCAGTTCCTTCAGACAACCAGGTAGCAACCTTTCCAGGCGGCTCCGAATTTCAATCAAACTCATGATTTATGCTACCACACCAGCCGCTTTGTTAAAACTGCCTTGCTCCGACCGTCCCCCAGTTAGACTTTGACGATACAGAGCAATCTTGTTATTATAATTGTCGGCATTCCTTTGGCGAAATAACCAGGGGTAAAAATGAAAAAGAACGATTTTCTGATGATGGCGGTCACAGTTATTCTTTGCCTTACAGTCTTAGGTTTCGGCCTAGCCTGTGGTGGAGGCGGCGGAGGCGGAGGGATCAGACTACCTGAAGGAAAAGTTTACCTTTACGAAGAAGGCATGGAAAACTGGCTCGGTTCAAACTATCTGGAGGTTGACACCAGATTAGATACCCAAATAGTCCCTTTGCCAGCCAATCCTGAAAATGGGTGCTGGTGGCCAGGACTTTTCCTGTTTTTCAATGCCTTGGGAGAAGATGGATTAATCCTTAATATCCATCCGGATAACCCTGCAGAAGATATAACCCGGGTATCCGTTTCGCTGCATCCAGCCTGTCTAAACTTCAGCCAGGAGACCTGGGACTTCATCAATCAGGACCCAGAAAGGAATACCTTTATTACCCTTCAGATTATGAGCAGCTTGCTTGGCCAGGGTACCGGGGCTTTGCTGAAGGCCACGTCTG
>JAMWDF010000233.1 GCA_023818865.1 Candidatus Omnitrophota bacterium | reverse complement strand
CAGGATATCGCTGATGTGTTCTACTCGCGAAAGAGGTACTCCGGGGTGAATACCAACGGTAATCGGGGCTTTTGCGCCCAGTTGCTTGCATTTCTGATAAAGACTTTCTAACCAGGCAGTCTCGGCGGCTACAATTTCTGGAATGTCTTCTGCCGGGCAAGAGTAGGAGTAAGGTTCATTGCACAAATCCCAGGCAAGGATGCGTTGGTCAGTGGCGTGTTGGCCGACCAGGGTTTCCAAAAAATTGTCAAACATCCGTGGTTGTTGTACCCAGCTGACCTTCGGTAAAAAGTGATCAAGATAAATGCCGCCGTAGTCTAAAACGTTATCGTGCCAACGGTTGAATAGGACCGGCATGACTTTCAACCCGAATTTATCGGCGAGAACAAGCGTTGTCTCAAAGTTTTCCGCATATTGCTCCGGATTTCTTAAAAACGCATCCCATGACTGCCACCAACGCAGGGCATTCATCCCTGGGAAATATCTTTTGCCTGAGGCCAGTTCCCTCTCGATAACTTTTCCGTCAAAATTTCTCCAGAGTTCAAAACCACTTGAACCGTACCCGGGTTGATAATTGAAACCTCTCACCTTGCTCCAGGAAGAATCCGGCAACCTCAATATTTTCTTGTCCATTTCTTTCCTTTCCTGCGATAATTTAGTTACAGTTTATAACTGGGTTATCCTTTAATACCAGCTCTGATGGTTCCGGACATGATGGCTCGCTGAAAGAGCAGAAAAAGGCCGGTTACCGGCAGCATGGAAAGTAAGGCCCCGGTCATTAAGAGATGACGGTTATCAACATAGGGTGAACGAAAATATTCCAGTCCGAGAGTAACTGTCCGGTAAGCCGGATTATCAAGGTAGATTAAAGGTCCCATCACATCCTGCCAGGTGCTCACAAAAGTAAAAAGACCAATAACAATCAGCATCGGTTTACAGTTAGGCAAAATTACATACCGGAATGTCTGGAAAGGGGAGCAGCCATCTATAGCTGCAGCTTCGTCCAGCTCAAGGGGCAAGGTAAGCAGGTATTGGCGGAGAAGAAAAATGTTGAATGCACTTCCAGTAAAATGAGGGACAGTAAGCGGAAGGAAGGAATCTAACCATCCCAAAGAGCGGTAAATGAAAAACAAGGGAATCATCGTTACCTGTCCTGGAATCATAAAGGTGGAGAGAAGCAAGATAAACAAAGCATCCCGACCACGAAACTGAAGGCGAGCAAATCCATAAGCCACCAGGCTGCTGGCCAGTATCTGGCCCAGCACCGCTACCACACTAATGAGTAGGCTATTGCGCAAATAACAAGCAAAGCCGATTGATTTTTCTCCGAAAGTAGCTTCTGGTCCAGCCAGGGTTTCCCGAAAGTTAGCCCAGCGAGGCGCCAGTTGTCTCACTTCAGTGTGGGCCAGGTTAAAACCTAGCTCAATTTTCTCTGGGGTGTCTACTGGAGAGTAGAAAATGATTTCTTCTGTCTGGTCTTGCTTCTGGCGAACCATTTTGGCCAAGAGATAAACCTGTTTTCTCTCAGCCAGGCGGTGGACGGGACAACCGGGTAAAGTAATTTTGGTCTCTTGGTCAATCAGTTTTACCTCTTGGTCAGAAAACCAGCGGACCAGTTTACCTGGTTGATTTTGCTCCATTTGAAGGTAATAGGCTCCGTGAATGGTATGGTTTCCAGAAATATTCGGAGAACGGACAAGAAGAAACCAGCGGCTGGTTTCTGCCTGGACCAGAGCCCCAGTAAGAATAATTTTTCCGGTGCGGCTTTTCGCTGGAAAGATAGCCGGAGGAATCATGTTCATACATTCTCTTGATTTCACCGAGGAAATTATTACCCAGAAAAAAGGAAAGAGAAAAAGGGAAGAGGAGAATACCAGGACGGAGTATATCCAGAAACGATGATAGTTTCTCATGTTTTTTCCTCGGTGTAGATGTAACGCCGGGAGAATTTCAATTGAACCAGGGTAATAACGAAAATGATGGCAAATAGGAAGACAGCGAAAGTACAGGCCTGCCCCATCTGAAGGTTATTGAAAGCCAAGTCATAGATATTAACCGAATAGAAACGGAGGGCATTCCCTGGGCTGCCAATAGTCGTAGAATCAGGGGCGAAAAAAAGAGCCGGGGTAAAGACCTGGAAGGCGCCGATGGACGTCATAACTACCATGAACAAAATGACCGGGGAAAGTAACGGAATAGTGATGTGGAAAAACTTCTGGAAAAAATTAGCCCCGTCTATTTCTGCGGCCTCGTAGAATTCCGAAGGGATTTGTTTCATGGCAGCATAATAAACAATCATGGAACTACCGATCCAGAAAAAATTCATTAAAATCACTGTGGTGAAGGCGTGAGTCTGATCCAGCCAACTGACTGGCGGAATTTTGAAAATGCCAAGAATTCGGTTGACAATTCCGTATTCTCGGTTAAACATATTCACCCAGAGGACGGCGGCTTCTGCACCGGTGAAAATCGAAGGAAAGTAGATCGCCGCTTTGAAGAAGTTTGCTCCCCGGATGTTGGCGGTAAGTAACCCAGCAGTAAAGAGCCCACCCAGCATAGAAATTGGTATGGCCCAAAAAGCATAGGAGAAAGTCCGCCACAAGCCCCAATAAAATGTTTTTTCCAGAAACATCTGAAGATAGTTCTGGGCACCAAGCCATCGCGGCCCCCGAATCATGTTCCAGTCAGTAAAAGACAGAGCCAAAGCTGCCAAAATCGGCCCTAAAGAGAATAGGATAAAACCGAATAACCAAGGGGCGATAAAGGCATATCCGGTCAATCCCTGGCAAATCCGACCTCGGGGTGAACTTCGGGAGTGAACACTGATTTTCTTGAGATAGGCGAAAAACCCGGTGAAAGCAGCGCCAACCAGCAGAAACGGTGCTACCCAGCCTACTATCAAGCCAGGCATTTTTACTTGGCTTCTTTGAAAAGCCTGCCTTAGTTCTGCGTCCAGGAGAACCAGCCGTTTATCAATGGTGACGTGAACAAACTGAGTCATTCTTCGGCCGAACTCTTTTCTGACATTAGGCTGGCAACGGCTTTCTAAAGGAAGAGCTCCCCATTTTTGCTGGTATTCTGCATCAAGGATTTGTTCTGTCTCGGCCAGCCATTTTTCCACTGCCTGGGGTAAGTACGAATGGCTGCTGGTAAGGTTTGGAGAAGAATCCTTTAAGTCAACCAGGAAGGCTTCACATCCGGTTATGCCGGCATCGTTTTCTATCAGAGCGTAACTGGCTGATTTCAGGGCTGGAATTCCTTTTAGGCGGCGGCCAAAAATTGGCTGGATTTCTGGAGACACAAGAAAACAGACAAATTTCCAGGCAGCCTCAACGTCGCGGCAAGAAGCGGAAAGAGCTACGCCGTTAACATTAATAAGCTGGGGACAAT
>JAMWDF010000025.1 GCA_023818865.1 Candidatus Omnitrophota bacterium | reverse complement strand
TCAGAAAAGGCAGAGAATTCTGCTCCAAATATTTCAGAATCTCTTCCTTGGTTAAGGTTAAAAGCGGACGGATGACGGAGATAGGGCAATCAGGCAAACCAGGGGCATACGGGTGAATCCCCCTTAAACCAGCCAGGCCGCAACCGCGCAAAATTTTCATGAGAACTGTTTCAGCCTGGTCATCAAGGGTATGTCCGGTAGCGATAGTCTGGCATTTAGTTCTTCTAGCAATATCTGCCAGGGCATGATAACGAGCCAGACGGGCTTGGTTTTCCAGAGAATTGCCTCGTTTTAGATAAATATGCCTGAAAGAAAAAGGTACTCCGGCTTTTTCCGCCATCTTTCTGACAAAGGTTAGTTCCCGATCAGCTTCTGGTCGGAGATGATGATGGATGTAAGCGACGCGCAACCTAATATTTTCTTGTTTTCGCAGCCAGAGAAAAAAGTGGAGAAGAAAACAGGAATCAGGTCCACCGGAGACAGCAACTAGAATGCGATGCCGACCAACTAGCAAATTGTTTTCTCTCAGGAAATGAAAGACTTTTTCAAAAATTGGTTCTGCCATGTAATTAAAATACCGGAACTGACTTAGAGAAGTCAACTTTTCCTCTGCCGAAAACGAACTAGCGGTGGCTAAAGAAGTCTAACTGTTGCTGAAAATGACAGAGAAATGGTATAATTAACTGGGAGGAAGATGAAACAAGATAAAGGATTAGCCCTGGTGGTAGTCCTGGTTATGGTTCTGATTTTCCTCTCTATTATTATGGCGGTGGTTCTTTCTGCCGCCACGGCTCTTCGGCGAGCCAGCCAGGTCCGAGACAAATTCCTGGCTTTAAAGATTGCCGAGGCCGGTATCCAGGATTGCCTTTACTGGATGAATTATAAGGGCTACTGGAACCACCATTATCCTTCTCACTACTCTTACACCCTGGCCTATTTTCGCGGTTCTGATTATGCCGGAAGTGATACCTGGGTAACCAATCAAGTTAGTTTCCGGCCAGCTGGGTTTCTGGAGGGTTCCTGTACGCTTTACCTGGAAGACAACAGTGGTTTTGACCAAGACCGGATTGTCAGCACTGGCTCTTACCGGGGAAGGACAGCCACGGTTGAAGTGAGACTCCGCGGTCTTAACGGTCGGGACAATCCGAGTCACGCTGGCGGTCTATTTTTATGCGACTGGAATGGGAGTGAGTCCCGGGTAGCTACCTGGGGAATACCGGAAGTTTTTAATAAGCACAGTCTCTATACCTATGACCTTTCCTGCAGCTCTGGTACGGTAAATGGTAATCTGGCTTACAAAACCACTGGTGATACCACCATCCTGCGCAGTTTGCCAGGGACAAAAACCATTACCCGGGATGAAGGTATTTACACCATTCCCCCTTGGGATTATTTCCCGGTCTTGGCTAATCTTCCTTCTTTCCCATCGTTTCCCTCACCTCCAAGCACTTTTGACCTTCAGTTTGATAAGAGAACCGACCAGAATGGTAACCGCTGGGACACATATTATCGTTTTGGCACAGTCGATATGGGGAGCAAACTTTGGTATTTTGACAATACCCAGTCTCCACCGCCTGGACAGGTAATTTCTCAGTCAATCAGTCTGGTTTGGGGAGGCAATCCTCCTGGTCACCTTCATATTACAGACGAGAATAACGGTCGGATTTTCCAGAATTATCTTCTGGCCTCTGACGGAGCAGTCTATTTTGAAACCTCTATTACCTGTGACACTCGGCAAGTGGCTTTTGTTTCTCAGGATGGCTTCAGTTTTACCTCCGGTATCAGCGTTTACTGTACCAATGACGGCTGGTTGGCTTTAAACCGCACAACCAGCGGTTCTTTAACCATAACGGGTAATCCGGCAAGTAATGTTTCGGTCAAAGATGGAGCGTTTTTCACCGGTTCAGGGATTACTTCCCAGAATTTGAGCAATTGGTCCATTGATGCTTCTTCAACTCCGGATAAACTGGCCCTCTTTGTTTCTACTGGTTCAGCCACTTTTAACACTTGCACCATCAAAGGTATGAGTGCAGCTGGTTCCGGAGTGAGCTCTTTGACTTTCAGCAACTGCACTTTGGATGGCAGCAGTACCGATGAAGGAATAGCCTTAGTAGTAACTGGGGGAGCAGCCACTATGACCAATTGCACGGTCAAGGGGACAATAGTGGTCCAGAGCAGTGGGACTTTGACCTTGAACAACACAGTGATTGAGGTGATGAAGGAGAAAAGCGGCGCCGCGATTATCACTCGAGGAAAACTGGCCTTTCAGAACAATGCCCGGGTAAAGGGACTGGTATTGGTTCTGAGCGAGACAGGGAGTCTTGATTGCCATTTACAAAGTGGAAGCGTAGAGGGCGGGATGGCGGTGAAGGGTCAGTTAAGATTAGCTGGCGGCACTGTCAGTTATCTTGGAAGTCTCCACCGGCAAGTAAGTAGCGTTTTCCAGACATTCAAGGGTGGCCGCCGGGTTTACCTGCCGGTGGTAGGTAGCTGGAGGGTCTACTGAGTATGAAAGCAGGCTTTTCTTTGCTAGAGCTGGTGATTTCCATCTTTCTGGTGGCTTTAGTCATCGCCGGGACGCTTCTGTTGCTGGCGGCTAATCTGATGTTAATCCAGAAGGCGCAGGAGCGGGTGTTAGCGACGGCTGTTGCTCAGGGGCAGGCAGAACTGGTTAAGGGGATAGATTTCCCTCCGATTTACTATGACCTGGAGGATGATTTTGGGGAAGAAACTGACATAGAAAATCCTCAGCCTGGGGCAGGAACTGATTACAGCGAGGAAGAATACCGGGACAAGTTCAAGGTTTACCGATACGTGGTTGGCTATGATGCTTCTGGCCGGGTGGTAGAGGCTACTCTGAGTAAGGAAGATTACTATGATCGAGCTGTCTTGCTGAAGGTGTACATTTATGTTCTAAGGCGGAAAAACAATTATCCGGTCTTAAGCACTGTGGTTTTTGTTAGCAAGAATGGGCTTTACTAAAGAGGAACAATGGAAGAGAGAAAAACAGCCGGTTATACGATAGTGGAATTATTAGTAGCGATGAGCCTTTTAGTGATTGCCTTCGCTCTGGTCACGGTGCTTTATGTTCGGGCAAGTAGAATCAGACGGATAATTACTAGCGGGAGCGAAGTCCAGCAGGTGCTAAATCAGATGGTAAGCACCATTGCCTATAGAGACCGGAACAACGTAGTGAAAAGCTTAATAAATGCGACCAATTTGTATGGATGGTCAGGGCAGAGATTTGAGCAGTATCTTGTCTTTGGTAATACGCTGGAAGACAAGAGACAGTATTATTGGATTGCGCCTGGGGAAAGTGAGCCATCAGCCAGCGGAGCAGAGACGACTTTATGGTATGGGGAGGCGAGTAGTGGTCCGCCAAGCAGCTGGCTGTGTCTTGATCCGAACAGGCATATGACCATTCTTCCCGGTTCCAGGTTTGAGTTTTACGATGGGAACAATACTCGGTTAACAACCGCGGATAAAGTGGAGCAGGAGACGCCGATTCGGGTAGTCATTCGTCTGGTGGGGAAGAGCAATGACCCGTCTATGAAAAACAGACAGCCTGTTTCTCAAACTAGTTCTGTCAGATTGAGAAACAGGGCTTCCTTTTAGCCTTCGTCCTTAAAATTTTCTTCCGCCGCCCTTTTTTTCTGCAGGTTGGGTTATTTAATTTAAGAGCCAAGCAGGAATGAACGGGAAAGAGACAAAAGGGGTGGCGCTGATTGTAGGGCTAGTAATGGTGCTGCTGTTTCTGGCCATCATTATGGCTGTTGTTCTCACTTCTACCGTATCGGTTCGGTTAGCTTCTTACAGCCAAGATAGGTTTATTGCCTTACAAATAGCCGAGGCGGGTATCCAAGACTGCCTTTACTGGATGAACTACCGAGGTTACTGGAACCATTACTATCCCTCCCATTACGCCTACCCCCGAGCATATTTCCGAGGTTCTGACTACTCCGAGGCTGACACCTGGGTTGCTCAAGAGGTATCATTTCGGCCCGCTGGTTTTTCTCTTGGCCGGTGTCAACTTTTCTTTGAGGACAAGGAAGGAATAGACCAGGACCGAATTGTCAGCACCGGCTATTACCGGGGAAGGACAGGCACCCTTGAGGTCACATTGAGGGGATTTAACGGCTTGGACAATCCAGCCCATGCCAGCAGTCTGTTTTTGTGCGACTGGAATGGAACTGATTCAATGGTGGCTACCTGGGGTATCCCGGAGATCTTCAACAAGCACGCCATTTATGCCCGGGTGATTAGTTCAGCCAGCGGTCAGGTGGAAGGAAACATTACCTACAAAGACCCAGAGGGAATAGATCTTTCCGGTCTTACCGGCAGGCATACTCTAACCAGAGACAGAATAATGACCACCATTCCCCCATGGAATTATTTTCCCAGTCTTATATTCCCCAATATGCCTTCAGTCGGTTCTTTCGCCCAGCAATTTATCAATGAAACTGATCAGCATGGGTATAGATGGGATAGCGATTACCGCTATGGCCCGGTGGATGGTATTGGGCATGTCTGGCATTTTGGGGATACTGGGGATACTCCCCCGGGTCAGCTCATTGATCAATCTATCAGACTGGAATGGGCTGGTACTGATTCAGGTAGATTGCGGATTACTGAGGAAAATAACGGACGGATTTTCGCCAGTTATGTCCTGGTAGCCGACGGTGACATTTTCTTTGAAACTTCTTTCACTGTCAGTACGCAAAAGGCTGCTTTTGTTTCCCGGGATGGTTTTTATTTCTCCCCTGGCATTACCATTAAGTGTGTTAATAGCGGTTGGCTGGCTTTGGACCGGATGAGTCCAGGAGGGGTGACGATAGAGAATGTAACGATTAGAGATGGTCCACTTCTCACCGGCTCAGGGGTGACGAACCTTACTTTAATAGGTTGTATCCTTGATGCTTCTGATGGAGAAACAGCCTTAGTAGTGAAATCAGGGACAGTAAACCTCAGAAACTGTACTGTCAAGGGAAGGGTAATGGGGGAAGGCGCCGGAAGACTGACTTTGGATAATACTCGGGTGGAAGCCAGGTTTTCCCAAGGTAAGAGTACGGCGGCTATAGTCAGTAAGGGCCCATTGAGCATGGTGAATAACTCCCAAGTGAAAGGACTGGTATTGGTGTTGAGTGATGTTGGAAGTAACGATTGTTACTTGTCCAGCGGGAAGGTAGAAGGTGTTTTAGGAGTGAAGGGCGAGTTAAATCTGATCGGTAGCTCAATCAGTTATTTGGGGGAGCTACACCGCAACAGAAGCGACATTTTTCAACCTTTCATTGGTGGCCGACGCATTTACCTGCCGGTGAGCGGTAGCTGGAGAATATATTGAGATAGGTTCTAGCCACCTAAAGGCTGATCACCGTTTTGTCTGCCCCAGTCATTATTTAGTCTTTTCAATTCTGGATGTTCCCAGGGTAAAATTATAGATTGGGAGAAATTGAGGTAGACAGACTAAACGGCAAAAGTTTCCTCCTGGGACACAATGGAGCCAAAATTCATTAGTATTCGCGGCGCCAGAGAACACAACTTGAAGAATATTAACCTGGACCTGCCGAGAAACAATTTGATAGTTATCACCGGTATTTCTGGGTCAGGAAAGTCAAGCTTAGCTTTTGACACTCTGTATGCTGAGGGACAGCGGCGGTACATTGAAAGCCTTTCTGCCTATGCCAGACAATTTTTGGAGCAGATGAAAAAACCGGATGTAGACCAGATTACTGGGTTACCGCCAGCCATTGCTATTGAACAGAGGAAAGCTGCAGCCAATCCTCGTTCCACTGTTGCCACTACCACGGAAATATATGATTACCTAAGAATCCTTTTTGCCAGAATCGGAGTGCCTCACTGTCCCAGGTGTGGCCGGGTGATTGCCCGGCAGACAGCCAGCGAAATTATTGCGCGGATTCTCTCTTTGCCTGAAGGCTGTCAGGTTGACCTATTAGCCCCAGTGGTCCGAGGAAGAAAAGGGGAGTATCAGAAGGTTTTTTCTACCATCAGGCAGAGTGGTTTTCTCAAGGTGAGGGTTGACGGCAAACTTCATGATTTGGATGAAGAAATTAAACTGGCCAGGTATCGCTCTCACACCATTGAGATTCTGGTGGACCGCTTCACCTTAAGAAAGCAAGAGAAGGACCGGGTCTCTGAAGGGGTGGAAACCGGGCTTAAGGTAGGCAAAGGGCTCTTAATCGTCGTCAGTAATGGTGAAGAAACCATTTACAATGAGCAATATGGATGCCCCGCCTGCGGAACCAGTTTTGAGGAATTAGCGCCGAGACTCTTTTCTTTCAACAGTCCTTATGGTGCCTGTCAGACCTGCAAGGGCCTTGGTTTCCTAATGAAGATTGACCCTGAACTGGTCATTCCTGACCGGCAGAAAACTTTTCGAGAAGGGGCTATCAAGCCATGGCAGGAGGCTGGAGGTCGGGGTCTTTTTCTCTATTATCGGCGGCTTCTCCGGTCAATCCTCACTGACCTGGGGTACACCCTTGATCACCGGCCCGCGGATCTGAGCAAAGATGCCCTCTCCACTATTCTTTATGGCTCAGACGAACTTGGTTTTGAAGGCGTAATTCCTAACCTGGAAAGGCTCTTCCACCAGACAGAAAGTGAACATCGGAGGGAAGAGATTGCCAGATACATCCGGGAAGTAGTCTGTCCAGCTTGTCATGGGGGGAGATTGAGACCGGAAGCCTTGGCGGTGAAACTCGGAGGTAAATCCATTGTTGAGGTTACTAGGATGAGCGTCACCCAAGCGAAAGAGTTTTTTGAAAATTTGCCTCTGGGAGAGAGAGAACAACTCATTGCTAAGCCAATCTTTAAAGAGATCATCAGCCGGCTAAACTTTATGGGGGAGGTAGGTCTGGAGTACCTGACGCTGGACCGGATGACCCATACACTTTCCGGGGGAGAAGCTGAACGGATTCGGTTGGCTACTCAAATCGGTTCTGGTCTGGTGGGAGTGGTTTACATCTTGGATGAACCGACCATTGGTTTACATCAGCGAGACAACACCAGGCTGATTGCTACATTAAAGCATCTCAGAGATTCGGGTAACACGGTGGTGGTGGTAGAACATGATGAGGAGACGATCAGGAACGCTGACTATGTGGTGGATTTAGGCCCTGGGGCTGGCAAACACGGCGGAGAGGTAGTCGCGGCTGGAACGGTGGAAGAAGTAGCCTGTCACCCGGAATCGCTCACTGGCCGGTACCTATCGGGTAAGTTGAAGATTACTGTCCCGGAGAAAAGGCGGAGACCTTCTGGGAAATGGTTGGAGGTGCTTAATGCCAGACACAACAATCTTAAGGGCATCAGGGTGAGAATTCCTCTGGGCCTTTTTGTCTGTGTCACCGGAGTGTCAGGTTCAGGGAAAAGCAGTCTGGTGGAAGATATAATCTGTCGGGCGCTCCGGCGACTTCTTTACCGAAGCAAAGAAGAACCTGGCCAGCATGATGCACTGTTGGGAGTAGAATATATCAGCAAACTGGTGGAGATTGACCAGTCACCTATTGGCCGGACGCCTCGGTCAAATCCAGCTACCTATACCGGCGCTTTCACCTTGATTCGGGAGATTTTTAGCCGGACAGAAGAAGCCAGGATTCGGGGTTATAAGCCTGGCCGGTTCAGTTTCAATGTGAAAGGCGGAAGGTGTGAAGCCTGCGGAGGAGATGGAATAACCAGAATAGAGATGCATTTTCTTCCAGACATTTACATTCCCTGCGATACTTGTAAGGGCAAGAGGTATAACCGGGAAACTCTGGAGGTCACTTACCGAGGGAAAAACATTGCTGAGGTTTTGGAAATGAAAGTGGAGGAAGCACTGGACTTTTTCCGAGCCCATCCCCGGCTCAAAGATAAGCTTCAGACCCTGAATGATGTTGGGCTTGGCTATTTAGAATTGGGGCAGCCAGCCACCACTCTTTCAGGGGGAGAAGCCCAGCGGGTGAAACTGGCGGCCGAACTTTCTCGGCGAGGAAATGAGCGCACACTCTATGTGCTGGATGAACCAACTGTCGGTCTCCATCTGGCTGATATTGAAAGACTGCTAACAGTGTTAAACCGACTGGTAGAAAAAGGCTCAACGGTAATTGTTATTGAGCACAACCTGGATGTGATTAAATGGGCTGATTATATTATTGACCTAGGACCTGAAGGGGGAGAAGCCGGAGGAAGAATTGTGGCTGAAGGCACTCCGGAGGAAGTGGTTCGTCACCCGCGTTCTTACACCGGCCAATTCCTTAAAAAACTTCTGTCAAGGACGGTCCTTGATCAAGGACCGTCCTTGAAGGAGGCTTAGTTTCTTTTGGGCGTGAGGGTAGTCAGGAGAATCTTCAAAAAAGAAATTTCAGCCTCTATGGTTCTTTCCAAATGAGAAAAAATCATCTGGTAAGGCCAGTTTTCCTGCTTGGCCTGGCGTCTTGCCCAGATGCGGACTTCCCTCCAGCGTCGTTCCACCGCCTTTAGTTTTCCCTCTAACCACTCTTGGGGAAGGTAAGGAAGGAAATAAAGGGCTAAATCCACATTGAAAAATGGTCGGAAAGGTTCCAGCAGGTTACTTTCCATTAGCCTTTGGAATTCATGTTTGCCGGCTTCAGTTAGGGAATAAACTGTCCTTTCCGGTCGGCCGCCAAGTTTTTGCTTCTGGGGGGAGACCAGGCCACTTCTCTCCAGTTGTTGCAGACAGTAATAGATAGCCCTTGGTCGGAAACCGGTTAACTGCCCAAAGTGCTGCTGAATCACCTGCCGTAGCTCGTAACCGTGCTGGTTCCCCTTATGGAGGAGTCCCAGGACCACCATCTTTTCCAGATCTGAAAGTTTCATTCTTTATCACGGCCTGGAGGCGACCGATGGTCTCTTCTTTGCCTAAGATTTCCATCATCTCAAACAGCCCTGGTCCCTTGGTGGTTCCGCTTAAGGCTATCCTTAAAGGATGAAATACCTGGGCTGGTTTGTAAGCCTTTTCCTGACAGAGGGTTCTGATAGCCTCCTCCAGTTTGTGGTGTTCAAAACTCTCTTGATCTGCCAGAATGACTTCTATTTCCGCCAGAATCTCTCTTGTCTGAGGGGTGAAGTATTTTTCTATCAGCTTAGAATCATAAACTGGTGTCTTGAGGAAGAATCCAATTCTCTCCGGGATATCTGACAGGGTCTTAAACTTTTCCTGCTCCAAGGCAATCAATTGTTTAGTCTTAGCGAGAAATTCGGCTGTCGGTTCCTGCGGAGCCAGGGATTGCGCTTGAAGCAGAGGTAAGGAAAGTTGGAGTAATCGCTCTGGAGAAGTTTTTCTCATATACAGTCCATTCATCCACAAGAGTTTGTTATGGTCAAAAATAGCCGCGGTCTTGCTGCACCTTTCCAGAGAAAACTCCCGGACCAGTTCTTCCCGGGTGAAAATCTCTTGTCCATCAGGGGAGGCCCAGCCCAAAAGAGCCAGATAGTTGAAAAGAGCCTCTGGCAAATAACCGGCTTGTCTAAAAGCCCTGATGGAAGTGGCCCCATGTCTCTTACTGAGTCTGGTTCGGTCAGGGCCTAAAGTCATAGACATATGAGCAAAAAACGGTAGCCGAGCCTTAAGGGCGCGGAAGAGAAGAATATGCTTGGGAGTATTGGAAAGGTGATCCTCACCCCGAATGACATGGGTGATGCCCATAAGAAAATCATCCACCACCACAGCAAAATGAAAGGTAGGTAGTCCGTCTGACTTTATGATGACAAAATCGCTAATGGTTTCCCCGGCAAAGACAACTTTGCCCCGGATAAGATCGTTAACTTCAATTGATTCAGCTGGCACCTGAAAGCGAACAACTGGTTTTCGCCCCTCATGGTGAAAGGCGGCCACCTGAGCCTGGGTCAAATACCGGCAACGACCGTCGTAGCCAGCCATTCCTTTCTCTTGTAAGGCTTGCTGTTTTCTTCCTTCCAGTTCTTCTCTAGTACAATAACACCGGTAAGCCAGTCCCGCCTGGAGAAATTTTTCCGCGAGTTCCTGGTACAGATGAAGTCTTTCTGTCTGTCGGTAGGGACCGTAGTTGCCCCCCACCTCCGGCCCTTCGTCCCAGTCCAAGCCTAACCATCGGAGGTCTTCTATGATGGCCTGCTCGTACTTAACTGCCGACCGCTCCTGGTCGGTATCTTCAATCCGGAGAATGAACTGGCCGCTATTTTTTCTGGCGAAGACATAGTTAAACAGAGCGGTTCTGGCATTGCCAACGTGAAGATAGCCTGTGGGACTGGGAGCGAATCTAACCCGAACCATGGTCAGAAATCTACCTTTTTAAACTGAGGCAAATAAGGCTGATTCCATTGAAACATCTCTTTCACCATCTTCTTAATCTCCCTCAAGGAAAGAACACTGGCCGTCAGCGGATCAAAAGCGATTGCCTGAAACGTCAATTTAGGCTCTCCAGTCAGGGCTGATTCTACCGCCATTTCCTCCACATAAATGTTGATGTTGTTCAATGCCGCACATTGGGGAGGGAGAGGTCCTACATACAGCGGATTGAAACCTCTCCGGTCAGCCAGGACTGGCACCTCCACACAGGCCTTTTCTGGCAAATTAGTAATAAGGCCGGTATTGGCTACATTGCCGTTGAAGACAAAGGGTTCACCGACCAAAACCGCGTTAATGATATAGGCAGCAAATTCATGGCTGCGTTGCAAATAAGAGGTATCCAATTTGGCCAGCCACTCTTTATATTGTTGTTTCCAGCTTTTCTCTCTGGCTAAATATCCCTTGAGAATATAAGCATAGACCCCAGGGTTCCAACCAGTGCCTTTAGTGCAGTACTTCTTAATCAGGTCAGGCCTTTTCCGAAACCACCAGTTGTATTCGGAGTTGTGACCGCTGGATTCAGTTACATAGTAGTCTAAATGGAGAAACATTTCGTTACGGACTATCTCTTCATTGTAAATCTTGCGGGTTTTAAGAATCTTTTCTCGCAAAAGAGGATAGGCATCCTTCCCTTTCCACCGGTACTCTATAAACCAGGCCTGGTGGTTGATTCCGGCACAAAGATAAGTAATTTCTTTCATGTCCGCCCCTAACCACCGGGCAAGCATTTCCGCAGTGCCCTGGACGCTGTGACACAAGCCTACCAGCCGCACCGAAGTCATCCTCTGGATTGCCCGGCAAAGCATAGCCATCGGGTTGGTGTAGTTGAGGACGATTGCCTGAGGGCAATACCGCTCAATATCCCGGCAGATATCCAGCATTACCGGGATAGTTCTTAGTGCCCGAAACACTCCGGAAGCGCTCCTGGTATCGCCGATATTAGTGTCCACTCCATACTTCTTCGGAATTTCTATATCTCCTCTCCAAACACTGACTGGAGAAGCCAGAATAGTGATGATGACCGCGTCTGCGCCTTTAAGAGCTTCTTTCCGGTCAGTGGTGACTTCTACCTTGGCTGGGTACTGACCTAATTGAATAATCTTTTCCACTGCCTGTTTGCTGAAGCCTAACCGTTCGGTATTAACATCTGTCAGGCTGAAAGTGGCATCCTTTAGTCCGGAGAAAGTGAGAATGTCTTTTACCAGCCCCCTGGTAAAACCTAAACTGCCGGCTCCAATAAAAGTTATCTTAGCCATTTATTCTCCTATCTGTAGCATCATAACCAGCTAGCGTAACATCTTCTTAGAAGAAAAAATGATTTGCCAAACCCATCTTTTTTCGCTTGTCAGTTCAGTCGGTATTTTACTGTCTTAGCAGAAAGCAGTCAATGCATGAGGTTTTCTCTTTTTGGCTAGATGTGGTAAACTGATACGATTATCAATTTCAAGAAGTTTCAACCCAAGAATTTTCATGGAGGTCAGTGATGGAACAGATTCAGTTTCAAGCAGAGGTAAGAGAAGGCACCGGTAAAGGGGTAGCCAGAAAGTTACGCCAGGCCGGTTTTGTACCAGGCATCCTTTATGGCCCTGGAGAAAAACCAGTCCCGCTTAAAGTGGAGGGGAAAGGAGCCACTGTCATAGTTAGACATCTCCGAGCGCACAATGTAATGGCTGACCTGATAATTTTGAGGCCAGATGGCCAGCAGGAGGTCAAAACTATTCTAAAAGATGTTCAGATAGACCCTCTTACCGGCGCTCTGCTTCATCTTGACTTTTACCGGGTGAGAATGGACCGGGCAGTGGTCATGGAAGTACCGATTCAACTCGTTGGGGAATCTACTGGGGTTAAGCAGGGAGGGATTCTAGAACAGGAATTGCGAGAAGTTAGGGTAGAAGCTCTCCCGAAAGACATACCCCAGAGTGTTAATGTGGATATTACCAACCTGGGAATAGGCCATGCGCTCCTGGTCAAGGACCTGAAACTTCCCGAAGGGGTTCGGGTTCTGGAAGAGGAAGAAAAAGTGGTGGTAGCCGTGCTGGCTCCTGCCAAAGAGGAACCAGTCGCCACCACGGAAGAAGTCGCTCCAGCAGCCACTGAACCGGAAGTAATCTCTGAGGAGAAAGCTGAAGAACGACGCAAGATGAAGGAAGAGGCGAAACAACAGGAAGAAGGCAAGCAATAAGGTGGTTAAGTGAATATCATCGTCGGACTTGGCAATCCTGGTCAGAAGTATGAGAAAACTAGACACAATGTAGGTTTCCGAGTTATCTCTCTTCTTTTCGAGAAGAATCAGGTTAATTCAAGAATAAACCGAGAACTTTATCAGGCCTGGTTAGTTACCCTGAATAAAACTGTAAGTCTCCTGGTTAAACCTCTTACCTTTATGAACGATAGCGGCCGGGCAGTCGCCCAGGTTCTGAGTGACTTTCAGGAGAATCCAGAGAATCTAATTGTGGTGCATGATGACTTGGATATTCCCCTGGGAGGGATTAAAATTACTGCCAGGAGAGGTCCAGGAACCCATCGGGGGTTACTTTCCATCGCTTCTACCCTGGGAAGAAATGAACTTATCCGGGTAAGGATTGGTATTGGTGTTAAGGAAGCTAATCTGCCTCGGATTGACTTTGTTCTCTCAGATTTTTCCCCGGAAGAAGAAGAAATAGTTACCCGGGTGATAGAAAAGGCGGCCCAGGGTTGTCAGGATATTATTATTCTCGGTCTGGAAAAAGCAATGACCAAATGGAACACAGAACCTGAAAACAAAGGAGAGGAGGAAGAATGGATTTCTCCCAGGTCGTAACAATAATAGGCGCAATTCTGGCGCTGGCTTTTACCCGGTACCTGGTTTTTACCATTATGCGAGAAAAAGAAGGCACTCCGGAAATGGTGCAAATCGCCGAGGCAGTCAGGGTAGGAGCCCGGGCTTATCTGAAAAGACAGTATGCTGGCGTTTCCATCTTTTTTGGGATCGTCTTTATTATTCTTCTGGTATTGGCTTTAACCAGGACCAGCAGCGGGCAAACCTTTTTACCAATCTTTGTTCCCTTTGCTTTTATCACCGGTGGTTTTTTCTCCGCTTTAAGCGGTTACATCGGAATGAGTGTGGCGACAAGAGCTTCTGCCCGGACCGCGTACGCTGCCAGGAATTCCTTAAATGCTGCGTTAAGAATTGCCTTTTCTGCCGGGCTGGTAATGGGGCTGGTGGTGGTCGGTCTGGCTTTGCTGGATATTAGCAGTTGGTACAATCTGTTAACCTGGTACTACACCCGGGTGAGGCCGCTTGATCTAGAAAGCCGGTTGCGGGAGATTACCTCTACCATGCTCTGTTTCGGAATGGGGGCCAGTTCCCAGGCACTTTTTGCCCGCGTAGGTGGTGGCATTTATACCAAAGGCGCTGATGTGGGGGCTGATCTGGTAGGCAAGGTAGAAACCGGCATCCCTGAAGATGACCCGCGCAACCCAGCGGTGATTGCTGATAATGTTGGTGATAATGTCGGTGACATTGCTGGGATGGGGGCTGACCTTTACGAATCTTATGCTGACTCAATTATTGCCACTATGGCCCTGGCTTTTGCGGCTGGCTTAAGTTTGCACGGAGTATCTCTGCCTATGGCTCTGGCGACTATCGGGGTGTTAGCTTCAGTAATTGGTTCGTTTATGGTAAGAACAGGAGAGGAGGCTCAGCAAGCTACGCTTCTTAGAGCCTTGCGCCGAGGGATTTATGCCGCCGCGGTTCTGACAGCTATTGGTGGGTACTTTGCGGTGGTTAAACTTCTAGGAAGAGAAAACCTGGGTCTTTACGGTTCAGTCCTAAGTGGGCTAGCCGCAGGGGTCATAATTGGTTTTTTTACTGAATTTTTTACTTCTGACCATTATTGGCCGACCAGGTCAGTGGCTGAATCAGCTCCCACTGGAACAGCCACGCTGTTGCTGGCCGGACTGTCCGTAGGAATGCTTTCCACTGTGGCGCCAGTGTTGACCGTGGTAGTTGCTATGATTTTGGCTTATGTCCTGCCAGGTGGGATAGCCCATCCCGCTATGGGCCTTTATGGTGTTGGTCTGGCCGGGGTGGGAATGTTGAGCACTCTGGGTATTACTCTGGCGACTGATTGTTACGGACCGGTAGCGGATAACGCTGGTGGGAATGCCGAAATGAGCCATCAAGCTCCCTTGGTGCGTCAGCGAACCGATGCCCTGGATGCTCTGGGAAATACCACGGCGGCCACCGGGAAGGGTTTTGCTATCGGTTCGGCTGCTTTAACCGCTCTGGCCCTGATTGCTGCCTTTCGGGAACATGTGGCTCTTTTGGGCAAAGAGCTGAATCTTTCAGTGATGAATGTCAATATGGTGGCTGGCTTCTTTGTTGGTGCGATGTTCCCGTTTTTCTTCTCCTCCATGGCTTTGCGGGCAGTAGGCCGGGCGGCCCAACAGATTGTAGAAGAAGTAAGACGCCAATTTAAGAGCATCGCTGGTCTCTTGGAAGGTAAAGCGAAGCCAGATTACGCCGCGGCGGTGGATATCTGTACCCGGAGTGCCCAGAAGGAAATGGTCATACCCTCAGTGCTGGCGATTATTCTGCCAGTAGTTACCGGTCTTTGGCTGGGAGTGGAAGCTATGTTAGGGTTGCAGATTGGCGCGTTAACTTCAGGGTTTGCGGTGGCGATTATGATGGCTAACAGTGGGGCTTCCTGGGATAACGCCAAGAAATATATTGAAAAAGGAAATCTTGGAGGAAAAGGAACAGAGACGCATAAAGCTGCGGTGATTGGCGATACAGTGGGAGACCCTTTTAAGGACACCGCTGGTCCTTCTCTTAACATCTTGATTAAGCTTCTTTCCATTGTTTCCATTGTTTTTGTTGGCTTGGTGATTCAGTTTTCGCTTTTCCGGTAGAAATGAAACTAACCGTTTATACCCGCTCACTCCGTCTTCATGCCCAGGCCAGGGGGAAGCTCCAAGTAAAGCCGCTGGTGCCTCTGAAAACTCAGGAGGACCTTTCTCTGGCTTATACTCCTGGGGTGGCTGAACCCTGCCGAAAGATTGCCCAAAATCCGGGAAAGATTTATACCTATACCCGAAAATGGAATACCGTGGCAGTAGTGACTGATGGGAGCGCAGTTTTAGGGCTAGGGGATATTGGGGCGGCTGCGGCTTTGCCAGTAATGGAGGGGAAAGCCATCCTTTTTAAGGAATTTGGCGGGGTAGACGCCATTCCGGTCTGTATCAACACCCGGGATGTGTCGGAGATTGTCCGGACTGTGGTGCTTATCTCTCCAGGGTTTGGAGGCATTAACCTGGAGGATATCTCCAGTCCCAGATGTTTCCAGATTGAAGAATTACTTAAAGAACAACTGAGCCTCCCAATTTTTCACGATGACCAGCACGGCACCGCAGTAGTGGTATTAGCTGGGTTGTTGAATGCCCTCTGTCTGGTAGGGAAAAAACTTTCTGAGGTAAAGATTGTGGTCTGCGGAGCCGGAGCGGCGGGTATCGCCATTGTTCGTTTTCTTCACCGCTCCGGAGCAAGAAAGATGATACTCTGCGATCGACAAGGAATTGTCTATCAAGGAAGACCGGAAAATATGAATCCAGCCAAAGAATCGGTGTGTGAATTTTTGATGAACCAGCGCGGAACTCTTGCTGAAGCGTTGCAAAAGGCAGATGTCTTTATCGGTGTTTCCGCTCCTGGGTTGGTCACCAGCGAAATGATCAAAAGTATGAACAAAGAAGCCATTGTTTTTGCTATGTCCAACCCGGTCCCGGAAATTATGCCTGATGAGGCAAAAAAGGCTGGAGCAGCGGTGATAGGCACTGGCCGAAGCGACCTGCCCAACCAGATTAACAATCTGCTGGCTTTTCCAGGTATTTTCCGGGGAGCTTTGGATGCCCGAGCGCCGGAGATTACTGAAAAGATGAAAAAGGCGGCCAGCCAGGCGATTGCTGGTTGTGTGCCGCGGCGGAAACTTTCCTCTGATTTTATCGTTCCTTCTCCCTTAGACAAGAAGGTTGCCCAGGCGGTTGCCCGGGCAGTTTACCAGGCTGCCAAAGAATAATTTTTTCAGACAGACCCAGAACTCATTCGCCTGGGTTTCTTACCTGGGAGGCTTCCAGATAGCTTTGGAGAATTATCTGGGCGGAAAGCTTGTCTCGGAGCCTTTTCCTTTTTTGTCGGCTTAGGTCAGCCTGAAGGAGAATAGCCTCTGCTTCTTTGGTGGTTAATCGTTCATCCCAAGCAATGAAAGGTAGCTGAATGATGGCTTTCAGTCGTTCTATGAAAGCCAGGGTTTTCTCTGTCTGAAGGCTGAGAGAACCATCCAATCTTACCGGTAAACCGTAAACAATCTTCCCTGGCTTGTTTTCTTTAATAATCCTGGCGAGATGCTCACATTCTTTCCCATTTCTTTCCACAGTAGCCAGCCCCCTGGCTAAGGTGCCTGTTTCATCGCTAATGGCCAGGCCAATCCTTCTTTCACCGATATCCAGACACAAAATGCGCATTTTCTTCCTTTCGCTTCAGGGATGAAGAATTTTCCAGGCAACTTTAAGGGCTGCCTTTGTCTCTGCCACATCATGAACCCGGAAAATCATCGCTCCGGCACTAAGAGCCATAACTGCAGCCGCGATTGAGCCTTCCAGTCTTTTTTCTGGTGAAGCGTCCAGGATGGTCCCGATAAAAGACTTTCTTGAGGCACCGATTAGCACTGGTCGGTCAAAGAGGCCAAATTCACCAGCGTGTCTTAAGATAGTTAGGTTGTCTTCCAGCCGCTTCCCGAAGCCAATCCCCGGGTCAAGAACGATTCTTTCCAGACTGACTCCAGCTTTTCTCAAAATTTCCAATCTCTCTCTAAGAAAATCTTTTATTTCTTCCACTACATTTTGGTAACAAGGAGATTGTTGCATGGTCTGGGGAGTGCCCAGCATGTGCATCAAGATGCATCCACACTGATGTTTCCCCACTACTTCAATATTTCTTTGGTCAAACCGAAACCCAGAAATATCATTGATAATACTTGCCCCAGCCTGAAGAGCCAACTCAGCCACTTTACTTTTGTAAGTGTCACAGGAAATAGGCACATTAGTTTGCCGGCTAATTCCTTCAATCGCCGGAATAACTCGGTTTAGTTCTTCTGTTTCGCTGACCGGTTGGCTGCCAGGCCGGGTAGATTCGCCGCCTACATCAATGATGTCGGCTCCCTGTTGGACTAAGGTTAAGGCTTTCTCCACTGCCTTATCTTTCTCCTGGTACCGTCCACCGTTATAAAAAGAATCTGGGGTCACATTGACTATCCCCATTATTAGTGGCTGATCAACCAGGAGCGCTTTTCCTTTTATTTTCCAGATACTTACAGTATTCTCCATTGCCTGGTTAGCCCAGAGTTTTTAGGAGGGCTTTTCGATAGTCCTCTGCTTCCAAATTCTCAATGCCTTTAATCTCTTTTTGGGTAAGAAACCGGGGTTTACCAGCGAGTAAAGCCGCCAAGGTCATTCTGGCACTATCTTCTAACAGCCAACTGCGGACGAAGGCTTCATAAAGGGTGGTACCCAGACAGACAGCCCCGTGGTTTTTCAGGGTCACTACGTTCGCCTTTTTCACTGCTTTTACCACGGCTTCTCTTATCTGATGACCTGCTGGGATGACATAATTTACCACCGGTACTACCGGACCGAGGATGGCAACAAAATCCGGGAAGAGAGGTTTCAGAGTGAGCCCGCCGCTGACCAGACCGGTGGTGATGGCTGGATGGGTATGGATAATGGCCTGAACATCAGGCCGGGCTAAGTAGATACCCAGGTGCATAGAAATTTCACAACTTGGCCGCAGCTTTCCCTGTTTTTCCCCTGTTTTGAAATCTATCCTGACCCACTCTTCGGGTTTAATCTCATCCAGGGCGTAACCGCTAGGCGAAAGATAGACCAGATTTCTTTCCCTCAGGCTGATATTTCCCCCTGGTCCGGAGACCAACCCTTTTTCTACCAGCCGTTTACCAATGGTACTAAGTTCCTGCCTGATTTTTCTTTCTTGCCTCATAGAGTGTGAACCAGGGCTATTTTGGGGGTAATGAATCCTGGTTGACTCTCAGTCGGACAAACCTTCTTTTTCCTACTCTGACCACCTGACCATCCTTTACTGAAAGGCGAGCCCACGGGTCAGTAATAACTTTTCCCTCTACTTCCACTGCTTTCTGGCTGATTAGTCTTCTGGCTTCTGAAGCCGAGGGAGTTAACCCGGCTAACACCAGAATTCGGCTAAGTGACCATGTTCCTTCCTGGTTTTCCGGTAAAAGGAACTCAGGGATATTATCTGGGAGCTTCTGGTCGCGGAAAACCTGGTTAAACTCCTTTTCTGCTTGCTTAGCTGCCGCCTCACCAAAATACTCACTCACAATTTCTCTGGCTAAGTAAGCCTTGGCTCCTCTAGGGTCAGATTTAATTTTTTCCTGGTAGTCTTCTTTCTTCACCCGGGTAAGAATTGCAAAATAATCTTCCATTACTTGGTCAACCACTGACATAATCTTCCCATACAGGTCAGCTGGGCTGGTCTCTATCGGAATATGGTTACCATAGGTTTTGCTCATTTTCTGGACTCCATCGGTGCCCACTAGGATAGGCATGGTGA
>JAMWDF010000232.1 GCA_023818865.1 Candidatus Omnitrophota bacterium | reverse complement strand
GAAGAACCGCTCACTACCTCGTGCGGGTCCTCCGGGTGAAAACTGGCGATGTCTTTTCCGGGTTTGACGGACAGGGAAACGAGTATTTGCTGGCCGTAAAGTCAATAACCACCAGGAGCATTATTCTTTCGGTGCTAGAAAAAAGCCAGAACCTTTCTCGAGAAAATCCACAGGAAATCATTCTTTTTCAGTCAGTACCTAAGGCAGAGAAGATGGACAGAATAGTTAGGGAGGCAACCTACCTGGGGGTTTCCCGAATATTTCCGATGACCAGCCAACGCGTCATTCCGAACTTAGGGCCTGACCAGTTTCGGCGCCGGAAGACCAGGTGGCTGCGGATTGCCTCAGAGGCAGCCCGTCTTTCTGGACGAGCAATTATTCCAGAAATCGGGGAATTGGTTGATTTTTCTGAAGCACTCAATTATCCGGTTGATCAGAAATTGCTTTTCTGGGAGAAAGCCACCCAACTCCTTTCGGAACCGCTGAGGCAGGCCAAAGGGGTAGGCATCTATATTGGACCAGAAGGTGGCTTTTCTGATGAAGAGGTGGCAATAGCGAGAAAATCAGGATGCCTGATTTGTAGTCTGGGAGTTAGAATATTAGCCGTAGAAACTGCTTCCCTGGTGGCCCTGGCAATTGTCTCTTATCAGCTGTTGGCTGCCAGCCAGTCTACTTAGGTCAATCAAAAAGTACCTGCCAGATCTTTGGTTTGAGCCTTCAGGTTCATCAAAAGTTCTATATTAGACTTACTGTTACGGCACCGGTTCAGCAGCAATTCCATGGCTTCAATGGGATTGAGCGGGGCTAAGACCCGGCGCAGCAGCCAGAGTAGTTGGAGTTCATCCGGGTTAACGAGGAGTTCCTCTCTTCTCGTGCCAGAACGGTTAATATCAATAGCCGGGAAAATGCGGCGGTCAGCTAACTTCCTGTCAAGATTAATTTCCATGTTGCCAGTACCTTTGAACTCTTCAAAAATCACTTCGTCCATTTTGCTCCCAGTATCAACCAATGCAGTCCCTATAATGGTTAGGCTACCCCCTTCTTCAATATTGCGGGCGGCTCCAAAAAAGCGTTTTGGTTTATCTAGAGCGGTGGATTCCAGACCGCCGGTCATAATCTTGCCGCTATGGGGGACCAAGACATTATAGGCCCGAGCTAACCGGGTGATACTATCCAGGAGAATTACCACATCGCGGTTATGCTCCACCAGCCTTTTAGCCTTTTCCAGGACAATTTCCGAAACCTGAGTATGTCGTTCCGGAGATTCGTCAAAGGTGGCGCTCACTACTTCTCCCTTCACTATCTTTCTCATCTCGGTGACCTCTTCAGGTCTTTCGGCAACAAGAAGTACAATCAGAAATACCTCGGGATTGTTGGTAGCAATGGCGTTAGCCAGTTTTTGGAGAATGACTGTCTTGCCGGCCCGGGGGGGAGAAACAATCAGACCCCGCTGTCCCTTGCCAATGGGTGTCACCAGGTCAATTACCCTGGTAGTGAGTTCTAACTGAGTGGTTTCAAGAATGAAACGTTTGTTTGGATGGATTGGCGTTAGTTCTTCAAAAGGAATGCGTTCTTGGATTTTTTCTGGTTCGTCTCCATTAACCATTTCTACTTTGAGTAAGGCGAAATATTTTTCGTTTTCTTTCGGTGGTCTGATCTGTCCGGAGACGGTATCACCGGTTTTCAAGCCAAACCGTTTGATCTGGGAAGGGGAAACATAGATATCATCAGGACCAGGCAGATAGTTATAATTGGGTGAGCGAAGAAAGCCAAACCCATCCGGGAGTACTTCCAGCACCCCCTCACCAAAAAGTAGCCCATTACTTTGGGCCTGGGCTTCCATAATCTTGTAGATTAGCTCTTCCTTAATCAAGCCGCTAATGCCGTTAATCTTCATTTCTTTGGCCAGTTTCTGAAGGCGGGGAATGCTCAATTTTCTCAGACTGGCTACGTTAATTTCTTTCATCTCTTCCATAGAATTTCCTCCCGTGTATTCTCTTCGGCTTGAGTTTATAGCCTGCCTCCCACTTCAGTTTTGAGTTCCTTGATAGTCTGTTTAACTTGCCAGCGGGTAAAGGAACGGGACCGGCTGTTATCAATGATAAAATCAGCCCGTTTGATTTTGTACTCCTGGGGTAGCTGACATTGCCAGCGCTGCTCTATTTCTTCTGATGAAAAAGATTTTTGCAGTCTCTGTTTAATTATTTCAGGGGCTGTGGAAACAACTACCGTCCGGGTAAATAAGTTCTCTGCTTCAATTTCAAAAAGCAGCGGGATTTCTACAGCCACTATTTTACTCTTTTTTTTCTTATAGTCAAGCAACCGCTGATGAATTTGTTGTAGAACATAAGGGTGAATCAGATTTTCTAACCATTTTCTTTTCTGGGCGTTGGGGAAAACTGTCTGGGCTAGTTTTCTTCGGTTCACCCGCCCATCTTTTGTAATTACTTCAGGGCCGAAAAATCGGCGAATTCTTGGAATTACCCCTGGTTTCGCCAGCACTTGATGGCTCAATTTATCGCAGTCAATTACAGGAATTCCTTCCTCTTTGAAGATGGTAGAGACGGTTGTCTTGCCGGAACCAAAGATACCAGTAATAGCCACGGTAGTAATACCTGGCAAAGAAACAGAGGGAAAAGTTTTTCTTCTCTTCATCCTCAGATAGTTGTCAGCCAATGTTACCTGGCGGCAGAGTTCACGTCCCCAGGTGCCAAGAAGAGAGGTAATTTTTTTGAAAGCGATCAAGCTGGTCTATCTGAACACCCAAGCTTTTCAGTTTCAGGGAAGCCACTTCCCGGTCGATTTCCCCTGGTACAGGATACACTTCCGGACTAAGGGAGCGATTTTCATTCAAGTATTTGAGGGAAAGAAATTGGTTGGCAAAGCTCATATCCATTACTGCCGCAGGGTGACCTTCCGCACAGGCGAGATTCACCAGCCGGCCTTCTCCCAGGATGTAAAGGCGGCGTTTGTTTGGGAGGAGATATTCATCCAGGTAGGGGCGAATGCGGAGTTTTCTCACCGCCTTCTGTTCAAGATCCGCAAGGTCTATTTCCACATTGAAATGGCCAGCATTGGCTAACATAGCCCCATCTTTCATTTTGGTAAGGATGCGCCAAGAAATTACCTGAGCGTTTCCAGTAGCGGTGATAAAAATATCCCCACAGTTAGCTGCCTTCTCTATGGTAGTTACCTGGTAACCATCCATGATGGCTTCCAAAGCCCGAAGAGGGTCGGTTTCTGTCACGATTACCCGAGCCCCCATTCCTTTCAGTCTCATGGCAATTCCCCGACCACACCAGCCGTAACCACAAACCACCGCAATTTTACCGGCCAGGAGAATGTTGGTAGCTCTCAGTACGCCGTCCACAGTAGATTGCCCTGTCCCGTATCGGTTATCAAAAAAGTGCTTAGTGGCGGCGTTGTTGACTGCTACCACTGGAAACAGCAGCAATTTTTTCCGCGCCAGGTTGCTGAGGCGAATCACTCC
>JAMWDF010000024.1 GCA_023818865.1 Candidatus Omnitrophota bacterium | reverse complement strand
GCTACATCTGGGACTTAACCTAAAAGGAAATAAGAAAACTGAATGCAGGGAAAGAAAAAGCAAAAAAATTCAAAGGTGAGAAAATACCAACACTCCAAGAGGCAATTGAGGCGATACCAGAAAACATTGATATGAACATACACCTACACAACGGGACAGATGAGAATTTAGTTGCAAGAGTAATAAAAAAACTGATTGAAGGGGGCAGCATCAAGAATACATATTTGGCAGTTGATTCTTCTTTGATAACTTTGGCGAGCAGCCTGTATCCTGAAATTAGGATATGCAATATGAAATTTCAGCAGGAGCCAGAAAAATACATTGAAGAGACAAAAAAATGGAATTGTGAAAGATTACAATTTTTTTCGCCTTCCTATGAGGTAACAAGAAAAATGGTTGAGAAGGTACATCTTGCTAAGATAAAAGTTAATGTTTTTTATGCCAATGCTACAGAGGTGGCGGAAAAATATTTTAATAAATGTTTACACAATTTTTTTGGGCTAATGCTTTTAAAGTAATGGTCTGGCCGGAATATTTTCCGGCCAAAATTTCTCTTCTTAGTTTAGCCTGTAAATACTTTTGTTTACTTTCTATTTTAACGCCTGGTTCTATTTTCAATGCTCTCATAATCCATTGGATATACCATATAGATTTTCCTGTCAAGTCTCACAAATTGCTTTTAATAATTTGTGATTAAGGAAGGCTAAAAGAAGCAGGATTATAGATACTTCTTGGTAGTTTTCAGAACTGAGAGCCTACCTTCTGGTTTAAGAAGGTTAAGAATACCGCTGATTTACTATTTAACGGTTTTCTGATCTGGGAAGAAAGCGAGTTAAAACTTGAGGTTTTTAGACTATAAAGAAAATTAGAACTTGGGCCAGCGGTAAATTTTGCTTAGAATCTTCCGGCCAAGATATTTGTTCTTGATTCGGCGAGCAATTCGCTTAGGGTTACCGCTGAGGATGGTTTCTAAATCGTTAAGCCTTCTTGCTAACTGATAAAGAAAACTCACTAGTTTAGCCATAAGTTCCCTCTTTTCTTCGGCATTGGTATTGCGGAGGGGGTGGGATTTGGCGCCTTGCGCTACGCTCCAGGTCGGCCCCCCGCCCATTCGGCGCTCCTTTTCGTCGCGCCTCATAATCCGGGCTCCCTTCAAATCCCACAGGAGTCCCCTCCTTTCGAGAAGCTACGTTACTTAGGCTGCGGAGGGGGTGGGATTTGAACCCACGGTACCGCCTTTCGACGGTACAACGGATTAGCAATCCGCCGCATTAGGCCAGCTATGCTACCCCTCCTGATTTTCTTCAAAGCAGAGCTCCACAAAACATTATACCTTCTATCGCTTGAAGATAAAAGAGGCGCTTGGTTAGTTGCCTTTAATCTAATGGGCGGGAAGGGTATCTAGCCGCAAACTTGATTACTTCTGCTGGCCAGCCGGTCTGTTTGACCGGACTGAACCTGAAGGTCTACAATCTGAATAAAACAGAAATTAGCAGCCCAAAAGAGATTCACTCCAGGTAAAAAGCGTAAAGGCCGGTTTTCTGATTGCCCCAGGTTTCAGTGAGTTTTAATCTTACGCCAGAAACCTCCTGGTTAATTTTCACCACCACCAGCCGTTGACAGTTATTCCTAGTTTGGAAAACTGGCTGCCAGCCGCTATCCATTAACAGTTCTACCTGGAAGGCTTTTACCAATTCTGGGGGCGGGCTGGTTAGTTGCCCGTAATTGCCATGATGGCTCATAGTGAGGCGACGATGGAAAGCGCTATCAAAGACTATCCTGGCTTGCTTGACGAACGATTTTGCTTTCAAGGTATAAGCCACCTCATCTCCAATTTCTGCTTCCCAGCGATGGCTTTCCTTACCTATTGGCCGGTTCCAGCCATCCCGCAACACTTCCGGAGAGCCTCGGGAACAAGTCAGTAAAGCATCGGTCGTTAAGGCAGAAAACTCTTGCTTTATCCCAGGAAGAAAACAGTCATCCCGAAGGAGAAGTTGCTGAAGAATCTTGATTTTTTCTTGACCCACTTCCACAGGGCTTAAACCTTCCTTTACCGCCAGACTAGCCGCGGTGCCTACCGCCTGTCCCATGGTCGCACAGGTAGCCATTACCCGGGCTGAACTTAAAGCCATATGAGTGAAACCAGCACACCGGCCAGCACACAGTAGGTTTTTCATTCCTTTCGGGCAGAAGACCCGATAGGAAATCCCATAGGGACAAGGGGTTGGATGGAAGATGGTTGCCTGCTTTTTGTACTCCGGATGAAGAAAACCTCCTGGGTGGTGGTCGTCCATTGGCCAGCCGCCATAAGCCACCACATCTTCAAATTTTCCGCCAGCTTCTATATCGTTCTGAGTCATAATATAATCGGTGATGTATCTCCTTGATTCTCTCCGGCAGGGGAGAAACTGAATCCAGTCTAAAACCCAGTTGGCTGCTTCTTCTTTGTGGACGCAGTGATTTTTGATATGGTCCCAGACCCCGTAAACAATCTTTATCAGTTCGTCCCGGACAATTTCAGCGTCAGATATGGCATCTTTCTCTCCGCCCATCTCTAGCCACCAGTAGCCCATGGCAAAGTAGCGATGACCAGCTTCTCCGTAGGGTAAGTCGCTTTCTTCGGGAAAGTCATAAGCCCACTCCGGGGGCTCAAACGGCTGGGGGAAATCGGTGGGTCTTGCTTGGAAAAGGCAGGTCATCCCCATGGTTCTTCCATCAGCCTCATTCGGAGCATGCGCTTCGTTAAACTCGATTCTGGCTTCTCGTCCCTGCCGCCAGGAGGCGCCGGTCAAGGGAGCAAGAATGCCATCCCCGGAGCAGTCAACAAAAACCTTAGCGAAAACAACATGTTTGGTCTCGGTGGTTAACTGCCAGCCGGTAACATTCTTGATGCGACCGGCCTCTGTTTCGGCTTGAAAACAACTGGTATTCAAAAAGAGCTTTAACCCTGGCTGAAACCGGACCTTTTCGTAAAGCACTGTATCCCAGATAGAATAACTGCTCTGGGGATTGCGGCGAAGATTTTCCAGCCGCAATTCCTCCAGGATGCCTGTCTCCCTCATATTCGGGTTCTGGCTATCAGCCCCGCCGATGTGAACCCGCATTTCGCTGGAACTGGCGCCACCAAGGACTGGCCGATCATGAAGTAACGCTACCTTTACTCCGTGTCTGGCTGCCGCCAGGGCAGCCGCAATTCCAGCCAACCCGCCGCCAATGACAGCGACGTCTACCTGGTGATTTACTGTTTTCATTGCCTCCCTCTCGTTTTTATAGGCCCCTCTTCTTTTGACCAAAATGACCTAAACTTTTTTCCAAAAGCATCCGATAAAAATTTAGACAGCCGGGGGTGGATAAATGGCCAACAAACAGGGTGTTACCAGTAAGGAGAGAAAGGGGAAAGGTAATTTCCAAGTTCACAGGTCCCTTCCGGAGGCTATTTGGAAAGAGGATTTCGGGCAGGTCATGCTCTGGCAACTCATCTGGGGACAGGCGCTTAATGACCGGCAACTGGACAAAAGGATTCTGGAGAACCGGCTGCGTCTTCTCTTCCGGACACCGCCAGGGGTGGCCTGAAAGGGAAAGGTTGAGAAAAACCGAATTATCTTTCCAATTGCCAAGCCCCGGCTGTAGACCTCTGGGAGGTGACCTGTGAATTTTTAATCTTGGTCTTGATAATGCTTGATGGCCATCAATTTCTTTTCTTTTTCCAGGTTCATCCATTGGTGCATCGGCAGTAAAATTACTACCTTGGTATGGTCAATGAAAACCAGGGTTTCCTCTTTCTGCTTCTGGCCAAAAATGTTGTAGTAATAGCGGAAAGATATCTTCACCCCTGGCAAATCATTATCTGGTCTAACCGGTGTGCTAAACTGCAAAACTGGGGCAAAGAAAAGAACCAGGATAACTAGAATCAAAACGCCTGCGATTATCCAGAAAGACCGGCGACGAAAAAAAGGAGGACCAGATTCGCCCGAGTAATTAACCGGTACTACTGGTTCTCTTTTCTCCGGGATGACCTGGGCTGGAGAAGGGGCTGACTGGGGCTCATCTATTTTATAAGTATCAGGCGCTCCAGTGATGGTAAGGTCCATCTCCTCTTCCAATTTGCGGATTCGCTCATCTATAGAGTCACGTCTTTTTTTGAGTCGCGCCATCTTAGTTTTCCTTAATGTTTATACTAATTTCAAATTATTTGCTGTTAGGGTAGCATCTTCATCTCCCCTTGGCAACGACCTTCAGCGGAAAATCTCCGGTCAGCCAAAGAGGTAAGGCGTCGGTGAAGAGAAAACCTTGCTCTGTGCAAAACAACCGGTCATCCCTGGTTTTGACCAAGCCTTGTTTCTCAAGAAGAGTTTTTTTGTCTTCCGGGAGATTAGAAAAAAGGGCAAGCGAAACCCCATCAGCAGTGCGCAGTCCAAGAAAAAGTGTTTCCAGCTTTTCCTGGGCCGGCTCAAGCCTTTCCCTTTCTGCCACCGGGTGAAACCCAGAGGAAACCAACCGGCAGTACTCTTTCACCGAGGAAACATTCCACCAGCGTTTATTCTGCGAAAAAGAATGAGCGGACGGACCAAGCCCGAGATAAGGCTGGCGCTGCCAGTATTTGAGGTTGTGAGCACACCGGTGCTTACTGGAAACAGCAAAATTAGAGACTTCATAATGCAGGTAACCCTGATTTTTCCACCAGCGGCTGGTGAACAAGAAAAGGTCTCGCTGAACTTTTTCCCAAAAGAGTGGTGGTTGGCCATTAAGTATTTTTCTGGCAAAGAATGTCCCTTCTTTTATGGTTAACAGATAGCAGGAAACATGATGAGGTCTAGAGGCTGCTACCCGGGAGAGAACCTTCTCCCATCGTTGTTTCTTCTGACCGGGTAATCCATAGATTAAGTCAACACTGACGCTGGAAAAACCTGCTTCTAGAGCCTGTCCCAGAGCCTTTTCTGCCTGAAAAGCGGTGTGGCGGCGACCCAGGAAAGTCAGAGCCTCATCATCCAGAGACTGGAGACCGAGACTGATCCGGTTGATACCCAATCCTTGAAGTTTTCTGAGTTTTTCTCTGGAGACGTCTTCAGGATTCATTTCCAGGGTAATTTCAGCCTCAGGGGTAATCAAGAAAATTCTTCTCAGGTTTTCCAGAAGGAAATCTAAATTTGAGGGGGAAAGCAAGGAAGGAGTTCCCCCTCCGAAATAGACTGTGTTAAAACACTTAAATTTACCCTGATAATACTTGGCTTCCCGGCAAACCGCCTGGAGCCAGGCTGGAAGCAATGTCAACTCGGGAATAGAAAAAAAGTCGCAATAAGGGCATTTTCTTCGGCAAAAGGGGACATGGATATAAAGTCCAGCCGTCTTTCTATTCATTGTCTCTTTCTGGAATAAGCCTGGGAGCAGGAATCTTTACTTTCTCCCTAAACGCTACTGATTATTAATCCAGTTTGCTTTCCCTTATTCCTCTATTTTCATCGCCGCCACAAACGCCTTCTGGGGAATCATTACCGAGCCGACCATTTTCATCTTTTTTTTCCCTTCCTTCTGCTTTTCCAGAAGTTTTCGCTTTCTGGTGACATCCCCTCCGTAGCATTTGGCAGTTACATCCTTCCGGAAGGCAGGAATGTGGCTGCGGGCAATCACCCGGCTGCCGATCGCGGCCTGAATGACAACCGGAAACTGATGTCTCGGGATTTCCTGTTTTAGTTTTTCACAGATTTTAACTGCTCGGCGGTAAGCATTCTGGCGATGAACAATGATAGAGAGGGCATCCACCCTTTCTCCATTGACTAAAACATCCAGTTTCACCACTTCGGCTAGTCGGGAATCACTAAGTTCATAATCAAAGGAGCCGTATCCCTGGGTAATACTTTTCAACCGATCGTGAAAGTCAAAAATTACCTCAGCCAGAGGTAGCTGGCAGAAAATTTCTCTCTGTCCTGGCCTCAAGAAATTGTGCTTTAACTCTACCGCCCGGCGTTCTAAGCAAAGCTTGATTACTGCGCCCAGGTATCTCTCCGGAGTGAACACTGTTAGCCGAACATAGGGTTCTTCCACTTGCTTGATCTTGGCTGGGTCCGGATAGTGGGAGGGATTATCCACCAGCACGCTGCTTCCGTCCTGGAGAAGAAATCGGTACCGAACACTGGGGACTGTGAGGATAATGGACTGGTTATATTCTCTCTGAAGCCTCTCCTGAACTACCTCCAGATGAAGTAGCCCCAAGAAGCCACAGCGGAATCCCTGGCCTAAGGCGGCTGAAGACTCTTTCTGATAAACAAAGGCCGCATCATTGAGGACATACTTGGCCAAGGCATCAGCCAGGGCCGGGTAATCTTCAGAAGAGACTGGATAGAGAGAACAGAAAACCACCGGTTTCATTTCTCGGAAACCAGGAAGGGGAACTGGGGCTGGCTGGTGAGCCTGGGTGATGGTATCCCCGATTCTGGTCTCGCTTACCTCTTTCAATCCGGCAATGATATAACCAACGCTGCCGCTGGAAAGAACTGGCCGGCTCTCTCTTTTCAGCCGGAAGATTCCCACTTCCTCTACCAGATGAACCTTCCCTGTGGACATAAGCATTATTTCATCACCAGCTCTGACCTCGCCATCAAATACCCGGACGCTGACAATCACACCCCGAAAAGGGTCGTGTTGTGCATCAAAAATGAGAGCGGTTAGAGGCTTATCCGGACTCCCAGATGGTGGAGGGATGCGTTGGATAATCGCCTGAAAAATTTCGTTAATGCCTATTGTTTCCTTAGCCGAACAAAGAAGAGCCCTTCCTGACTCAAGAGCTAACTCCTGCTCTATCTGCTCCTTTGTTCTTTCAATATTGGCCGTGGGAAGGTCAATCTTATTAATCACTGGGATAATAGCCAGATCATGCTCCATCGCCCGATAGAGGCAGGCCAGCGTTTGGGCCTGGACTCCTTGGGAGGCGTCAATTACCAGGAGTACCCCTTCACAACAAGCCAACGCCCGAGAGACCTCGTAGGAAAAATCAACATGTCCAGGGGTATCAATGAGGTTGAGTTCCAGAAGATGGCCATCAGCGGTTCGGTAAGGGAGGTTGACCGTTTGACTTTTAATGGTGATGCCTCTTTCTCTCTCTATCTCCATAGTATCCAGCAGTTGCTCCCGAAAGTCACGGGCGCTTACCAGGCCGACCTGCTGAATTAACCGGTCAGCCAGGGTGGACTTGCCATGGTCAATATGAGCGATAATGCTAAAGTTGCGGATGTGTTCAGACGCCATTTCCCTTTTTTTTGTCCCCAAAAAAATCAGAGCAAGTACTGGCAAGCAAAGAGAACTAATCTAAAAAGCAAACCCAGTCTATAAAGAATAACATGAAAGGTCTTGCTCGTTCCAATTTCTGGACCAGAATTTTCTGTCTATCTTTGACTGGTCTTGACATAGGTTCTCGGATATGCTAATAAGGATAATAAACGAAGGGAGGCAAAAATGGTCCAAATGCTACCTCAAAAGCGCGTCCAGAGGCAAGGTTTCACCCTGATTGAACTTCTGGTGGTCATTGCTATCATTGCTGTCCTGGCCGCCATGCTTTTGCCGGTTCTTTCCCAGGCCAGAGAGAAAGCTAGGCAAGCCACTTGCTTGAACAATTTGAAACAGATTGTTCTTGGGGCGCATCTTTACGTCAATGACTGGGATGGTTACCTACCTTATCAGGCAGATGGTCCCCGGGGAGGGGCAGGAAAAAATGGCTATTTAAGCCACCTTTATGATGGTGGATATGTGAAAGACCTGAAAACATTCTGGTGCCCTTCTTACCGGGACGGCATTGGTTATACCACCGCAGGCGCGCCAACTGCGCAGTATAGTTACGGTGTATTCTGGGAATTGGGTCAAACGACCAAGGCAGCCATGGAAATAAAATATCCGAAAATTGGCGCCGCCAGGATGGTGTACATCACAGAAAGTCGGCGCAAGTTGAACGAACCCTGGCCTTGGGTCAACGCCTGTACCAGTACAGCCACAGCCAAAACTATTACCGGCAGTAACTACCTTCCTTGGCCTATCCACAATGATAAATGCATCATGGGTTTCCTGGACGGTCATGCAGAACTGACCCAATTAGAGGATACAAAGGTAACCGGGACTTGTTGGTATAAGTGAGTCCAAGGAGGTCGGAGATGAAAGAAAAGAAGGCAAAGACAGGTTTTACCTTAATTGAGCTTTTGGTCGTGATTGCTATTATTGCTATTTTGGCGGCTATGTTGCTTCCTGCTCTCTCCAAAGCCAGAGCCAAAGCTCTTCAGGCCACCTGTATGAGTAACTTAAAGCAGCTTTATCTTGCCCTGGCTATGTACTGGCAGGATGGGGACGGTTTTATCTACCGGGCTTACGTGGGCTCCAAGACCTCCGACCCAAGACCGACCTGGGCCAATGCCATTGTCAGCCTGGGGTATCTGACCAATCCTGGACTGCTTATCTGCCCTGGCTGGGACTACCCGAAAACTTCTTACGATACGCCTACCAAAACCGGGAATTCCAACCCTAATTTCTATACCGGAGATTTTAACCTGCGGCTGGATTACGCCTGGAACGCCAGATTTCCAGGGACAACCAATGGCTGGGTGAATTCTGTTTTCAAGAAACGGGCGGAATCCTATCTGATTGTTCTGACCGAAGGAAATATGAGAGGGAATACAGACGATGAAGCCCGGGGTCTCCCTTATTGCCTGGCGGCTATCTTTTCCCCCTGGTCTCCGGTTTATAGCCAGTATTATGGTCAGAGCCCCGGGGTTCCGCTCCATAATGATGGGTATAACTATCTGTTTTACGATGGTCATGTGGAGTGGCTTTCAGTTAAAGTGGCCAGAGACCAGCGTTTCTGGTACCTGCCTTAGTAAATGAAAGGCAACCGGTGAGAAAAATCTCTTTTTGGGTGTGGTCATCGCTCTTGCTTTTTTCTCTTCCCAGCTATTCGGCGGTTTACCGACGGTTTATTGAGGCGGAAAGGATGACCAAGGAAGGCAATGGCTATCGGGTGAAACCTCAAGTGAAAAGTAGTGGTGGGAAAGTTGTAGAAGTAAGAGTTCCCGGAAAGATTTCTCCCGGCAGGCTGATTCTAATTCTGGAACAAAGGTTGCCAGCTGGCCAATACGCTGTCTGGGTAAAAACCGGACCAGAGATGGATAAGCCAGCGGCTGGTCAGTCTCTAAAATTGAAGGTAGGATTAGGCTCTGAGAGTCAAATTGTCACCTTCAAAAATATTCAACCAGAGACAGCTGCCGCTGTTATCATCAATGTTTCTCTTCCTTTCCAGGATATCTGGCTGACACCGGAGAGCGAAAACTTTCGCTTCCAGATTGACCAGATTTATCTGACCAGCCAGCCAGAAGATATCCGGTTTGACCCGACGGCTGGAATGGAAGTGGTAGACCTAGTGGCTATCATGAACGAACTTGGCGAAAAAACAGAATTTTTCCCTGGTTACCCTGTTTTCCCTGGGAACCAGGAACCAGAAAACTATCTGGAAAACGGCGGGTTTGAGGTAGGCCTGGGCAGCTATTACTGGTCCACCCCTTATCAACAGTCTTACTCCCTCCAGCCCCATTTCTGGAGTAAAGACCAGCCAGCAGAAGGCCTGAGGTGTCTTTCTCTCTCTCTTTTCCCCTATGCGGCCAGATTTCAAGGGGATAAAAATGACCTGCCGGTTGGGTTTCAGTTGATGCACAAAATCCTAAAGCTTCAGCCAGAGAAGACTTACTACTTTCGCGGACTCTTTCGGGCAACTGAAACGGTGCAACTAACCGTGACTATCTCTCCAGCCTATGAACAAAAACAAAATATTGGCCAGGCAAAAGCCACTATTGGTAACACCTGGCAACCAGTTACCTTAGAGTTTAGAACCACTGGAGATCGCCGGGGTTATTTTCTTAGCTTTTCCGCTACTGCGGAGAAACCTGCCAGGCTGGAAGTGGATGCTTTAAGTTTATCCAGTAAGAAATTGGAAGATTTTGTTCCTTCTTCTCCGGTGGAAATAGGCGTTCACTGGGACACCCCTGGTCGGGTTTTTTATCAGGGCCTACCAGTTAAGTGCTGGCTTTTGGCGAGAAACTATGGCTCGGTGAATCAGTTAGCCAGGCTGGGAGTGCGCTACCAGATTTATGACTATTTTGACCGCTTGCTTTTAGAGAAAACTGTTGAGCAGTGGGCGCTTGCCCCAGGAACTACCGGAGAAAAGATACTGGCGTTGAACCCAGGCAGCACCGGTAACTTCCGTTTGATCCTGACTGGCCAGGCCGAGCTTGGTTCCCTGAATTTTACCTTGCCTCTTCAGGAATATGTGTTTTCAGTGGTGCCCAGACCACCGGAGAAAATGCATCATACCTTTGGCGCTTATATTACTTTGGCTGCTGAACCAATAGAGATCATGAGCCGGGCCGGTATTCGTCGGACAGTCACCTTAAGCTGTTCCAATGAACTTCTCCAAACCTGGAGGAGCATTGAGCCAAGACCTGGTGAATTTATCTGGGCAGACAAACGGGTAGATTTTGCCATCGCTCGCGATATGGATATCATTGCCAATTTGGACCTCGGGTCCGGGGGAGAAGCTATTCCCCAATGGGCGAGAAATCCTTCAGACCCTGAAGATGCCATCAGTTGTTCCGGCCCGAGAATTCCCCAAAAATCGTTTACCTTTTCCCGGAGAGCCTGGGCAAATTTTGTGGAGAAGGTAGTGGCTCATTACCGGGGTAAGGTGAGCAACTACTTATTTGTGGATGAACCCTACCATTATATGAACCCTGAAGAGTATGCAGACCTGATAAAGATATCTTACCTGGCTGCCAAGAAAGCCAACCCTGACTGTCTGGTCTTTATCCATGGGGGATACTATCCTTACTGGTTGCCGGCTTTAGAAAAAGCTGGGGCGGTCCCCTATTTTGATGCTATCTCTGACTACTCCCGGACCAAGGAACAGGGACAACGGCTAAGGGAATTTTCCCTGAAGCATTCCAAACCAGTCATTAATGTGGAATACCGCTGGCAGGTCTCTATGTACCGGACGATTGAAACGCCTGATTACTTGGAAACAAGAGAGGTACCCTGGTACCGGCAGGTGACAGAGTCCATCCTTCAGGTGCCAATTTATGCGATGGGCTGGTCAGGGGGCCAGGGCTTCAATCTTTATGATGCTCGTTTTCCTGGCGGCGACTTTCGCCAGTTGGACCGGTACAAGTGCGGTTTTGAATACGATGGTTGCTTGAAACCCAACATGGTGGGTTATGCCATCATGTCCCAGTTACTTGACGGTTTTCGCGGGGTGGAAGAACTCTCTTTGCACCCTGACTTGAAGACATTTCTCCTTAAGGACACTCAGCAGTTCGCCCTGGTTGTCTGGACAAGAGACAGAACCGTCTTGGAAGCAACTCTTTGTTTACCGGAAAAAGTCAGAGCCCTGGATATTATGGGTAATCCCTGCCCTATTTTTCCGGCACCGGTTCTTCTCTCTAACTCCCTGCTTTATCTTATCGGTCCGGAGCCGGCCCTGGGAAAAACCAAAGAGATGTTGGCTAATCTGAAGACTCAGGAAGCAATCAGGGTGAAAACAGAGATTATCTCTGGGAAGAATAGCCAGTATTTTTTCCAGGTAGCCTTAAGCAATAATTGCTCCAGTCGGACCATCTCCGGCCAGGTCCAGGTGACCGGCCTCCCTTTGCGGGAGTTCTGGAAAAAAGCCATCACTTCTTTTGCCTCTCTGGGTCCTCAAGAAACTATCACTATTGACTTCGGGCTGAACGCTTATCAGCCTGAAGGCAAAGTAGAGCAGTTTGATGGAGAAGTTCTGGTTTATTTTGATGGGGTTACTTACCACCAACAGATGAAAAGTCCAGAAACAATTGTGAACCAGACCTTAAGAAACATTGAGGGGTTGGTTAAAGCGACGGATTTCCAGGGAGCCGAGGAGGCCTGCCGGAAATTCCTCCAGGAACACCAAGACAAGAGAACCGAACAGGTCTGGCTGAAACTAGGGGGAATTCTCGTCGCCCAGGGAAAGAACGAAGAAGCTTTATCTGTCTATCAACAGATGGCTAACCTTGGCGGATTTAGTCCGGAAAGCCTTGCGGAAGCCTGGTATCAACAAGCCAAAGTACTGTCCTCCCTGAGCAGGGAAGAAGAAGCCCTGACGGCTTTAAAAAAAGCAGCCAGTTTGCCTGAAGGTGGTTATTTTGCGTTAAAAGCTGGGTATGAGGCTGGTCGGTATTATTTTCTGAAGTGCGCCTATGAGAAAGCCATCGCAGAGTACTCCCAGGTATTAATCCAGGTGAGCAGTGATGAAACCTATCGCCTTCCGGAGGTGGCCTGCAGTCTTCTCTATCGGGCAAAATCCTTGGAAGCGTTAAGAAAATGGGAGCAAGCCGTCTCTGATTATGAGAGGTTATTGTCCAAACCAGGGGTGGCCAAACCCTACCTTCAGGAAGCGGAAAAAGCCTTAGAGCGCTGCCGCAGCCTTTTAAACCAGTAATCTTTTTCTTCAACAGGAACACTTTTTCATCTGTCTTTTCTCGTTCAACCATTCCGGGAGTTAATTGCTCCTTCTTGGCTATCCTTGACCGTGAGGGTGCAGCGTGGTTAAATTTAAGACGAGAGGGAAAATGGCTCAGATAAGAGAACCGGTAGCTGCCGGACAGTTCTATCCTGGCAGTGCCACGCATCTTTCGGCTACCATTAAGAAATTTTTAGCGGCCCCAGGAGATAAGCGCAAGGTCAAAGCCATTATGTGTCCTCATGCTGGTTATATTTACTCTGGTTCTGTGGCTGGTCTGGTCTATGGGTCCATTGAAATTCCGGAAAAGGCCATTATTCTGGCTCCTAACCATACTGGCTACGGCGAACCTTACAGCCTGGGTGACTTCACTGGTTGGAAGACTCCTCTGGGAATTATTCTCACTGAGGAAACTCTCAGGGCTAAACTTCTTGAAAAAAGCCGGTATCTTCAGAGTGACCCCTTTGCCCACTGGCGAGAACATTCCCTGGAAGTCCAGTTACCATTTCTCCGCTATCTGAAACCGGATATAAAAATTGTGGGTCTCTGTCTTTCTGGGCCGGTCCAGGATCAGGCTTGGGCAGAAATCGCTGGGGCCATCTCTCAATCCATTGAGGAGATTGGCCAGCCAGTATTAATTGTCGCCAGCAGCGATCTCAGTCATGAGAATAGCCAGGAAGTGACTGAGGAAAACGACCGGTTCGTTTTGAGAGCCATCCTTGACCTGGATGAGCTTGAATTGGCCAGAAGAATAGAGGAAAGACAGGTGACTATGTGCGGTTATGCGCCAGTTACTGTGGCGATAATTGCGGCCAAAAACTTGGGGGCCACCCGAGCCACCTTGTTGCGTTACACCACCAGCGCGGATGTTACCGGACAGACCGACTATGTGGTTGGTTATGCCGGAGTTGTTTTTGAATGACCATGATTCTTCTCTCCTGGCTTTTCCTTCTGGGAATCAGTAGTTCTGGTTTTACCCTCCGTTTTTTCTCAGAGGATGAACCGGCAGAGAAATTGCTTCATACCCTAACCATTTTTTATGCCCAAATTGTTTCCGTTTTCACCATCCTTGGTTCTTTCGGGTTACTTAAGCCTGAGTGGCTTACAGTTACCTTTTTATTCCTAGCAATGGTCAGCCTTGTTTCCTGCCGGTGGAAAAAGGTGAAGATTTCTTCTGCCTATCTTTCCTTGCCTTCTCAGTTGGCCATTGCCTTTACCTTGTGTGTGTTCTTGATGGTGCTTGATTTTCAGTCAATGCTGCCGCCGCTGACCACCGATGGACTACTCTATCATCTGCCTTTCGCGGTGCATTATGTTCAAACAGGTCGCCTTTCTTATCCCCCGCTTTTCTTCCAGGATATCGCTATGACCTATTACCCCCATGGTGGCGATTTGCTCTACGCTTTTTCTCTTTTCAGCGGGAATGAACACGTGGTCAGATTTACCCAGTTACCCATGGTGGCAGTTGCCAGTCTATCTCTTTTCCAAATGATGAAAAGGTATGGATTTTCTCGGGAAAACAGTGTCCTGGGCGCCTGTCTTTTCTCTCTTGTCCGGCCGATTGCCGGCCAGAGTTTCTCTTGTTTTGTTGACCTGATGATGACGGCCTGGTTCTTTACTGCAGGTTACTATTTTTCCACTGGAGAAAAAAGAAAGGTCTTCCTGGGATTTCTGGCGGCTGGGTTATTGATTGCGACCAAGAACTTCGCCCTGATTTTCTTCCTCCTGGCTCTGCCGCTTCTGGCCAATAATAAGACCAGATTGTCTTTTCGGACTGTTCTGCCAGGTTTGATTTTTTTCTTATTGGTTGGCGGTTTCAGTTACTGGCGCAATTTAGTGCTTCTGGGCAACCCTTTTTTCCCAGCGACCATCACCCTGGGCAATAAGCTCATCCTGCCTGGTTTTTATCTGTATGAACGGTCTTGTTTTTTTTCCAGCTTTAGTCGGCTTTTTCGTCTCTTTTACAAGCCTACTTCGCTAGCTGATCCCACCCCGGCTACCTCTTTTCTGCTCTTCGCTGGCTGGCTGGGTGGAACACTCAGTGGCTGGCGTTTGTTTCCTTCTCGCCGTTATCTCTTTCTTCTGCCGGTTTTGATTCCGCTGTTTTACCTCGTCGCTATTCCCCCGGCCTACCATCAGATTCGCCACCTTTTACCAATCTACGGAGTCCTGGTCTTTGCTCTGATAGGCCTGCTGGAACGTTGGAACTTCGCCAGGTTATTATTGGTCCCAGTTTTTCTTGGTTTCACTAGGCATACTGTTCCGCTTGGCGCCTGGAGCAAACTGGCTGTTTTTTTACTGATAGCCAGTCTACCAGTTATTTGGCCGACAAAAAAACTAAGGGTAACTTCTTTTATCATTGCCGTGGTAGTAGTGACTCTTTACTTTGGGTACTGGCGTTTTCCCCTGATGAAAGCCAAGTACCAGCAGATTAGGCATTTTACCTGGAGCAGTTTTTATCCGGACCAAGCCGGTTTATGGTCTTTTGTCCAGGAAAACTCCGGCCAAGGAAAAACAATTGCCTATGTTGGTCAGGTTTTCCTCTATCCCCTTTATGGGCCAAAACTGGCTAACCGAGTTTACTACCAATCAGTCAATAGCATTCAACCCCGGCTGATTCATGAGTATCCTGGCCAGCGAGTGCTTTTCCCGGCGCAGGCAGACCAGATTAAGGAGATTTACCGGGCAAACCCGGATATCAGAATCTGGATGGAAGGGCTAATTCAGCATCAGACAGATTGGGTACTGTTAAGAAAAGAACCTGCTTGGATAGAGTATACCTGGATACTGGAAAATCCGGAGTGTTTTAACCAGATATGGGAGGACCGATTTTACAAGGTTTATCAGTTCACTCCCTCAACCTTAATTCATGCGGTTAACCCTGAGAAAAGAATGTTTGACCGCCTGGGATTATCATTTAGATTAAGAAACAGGGCGTTTCTGTGGAAAAATACCTATCAGCGTCCTGGGTTTACTTTAACCTACTTGAAGGGCCAGGTTGAGGTTATCCGCGCGTCCCTGACCAGAATTTATCCGTCGTTCAAGGAATTATGTTTTTTTATAACAAAGACTTACAAGGATATTTTTTCTCCAGAAAAATTTTTCAGGATGGCGATTAAGTGTTGGCCAAATCTTGCCATATCTGATAAACAACTTTCTGTGCATAACCTGTGGATAACCGATGTTTTCCTGGGGGAAACCAATGCTTTTAGCCGGCGCTGGAAGATCTGTGATCACTCCTGAACCTGGAATAGACCTGGGAGGTTATGCTGGCCGAATCGGACCAGCCACCGGGGTCCATGACGATCTCTTTGCCACGGCCTTGGTCTTCAAACAAGGGAAAGAGCTGTTTGCCCTGGTGAGTTGCGACTTGGGCGGTATTAGTTACGGTATGGGTCAGAGAATCAGGCAGGCAGTTTTTCACCAGAGTGGGATTCCGAGTCACCGGATAATTCTTTGCGCCACCCACACCCATTCCGGACCAACCCTGGATGTCTTTCATGGCATGGGGAAACCAGATTCAGCTTACTCCGTTATCCTGGAGAGAAAGATTGCTGCGGGCGTTGTCCAAGCAGTCAAGCACCCAAAGCCGGTAGAACTGTTTGCCGGAAAAGGGAGGGTGAAAATCAATGTTAATCGTCGCTCCTGCCTGAAAATCAGAAATCGCAAGAAGGATTGTCCGGTAGATGAAGAGGTGTTTGTTCTGAAAGCTGCTGCCGGAGATAAGACCATCGCCAGGTTGGTCAATTATGCCTGCCATCCAGTGGTTTTGACCCGGGATAACCTTCTTTTCTCTGCTGATTATCCCGGGGCTACTCGGAAAGTAACCGAAAGTGTTCTAGGTGGTCTGACTCTCTTTTTCCCTGGATGCTCCGGAGACCAGAACCCGGTCCATCGAGGCTCTTTTGACACTATGGAAAGACTGGGTACTGCGCTGGCTGGGGAGGTGATTAAAGTGGAGTCATTGCTTTCTGAAGGAAAGCAGCCAGAGTTAAGAATGCTGACCCGCCAGGTTTTCTTGCCGCTTCTTCCGCCTTGCCAGGAAAAATTAAGGGAGATACTTGCCCGAAATACCATTCTCCAGAAAAGAAGCGCAGACCCTTTACAAAAAATTGTGGCTCAGCGCTGGATTGACTGGGCTTCCTTTTATCTAAATATTTCCCGGCAGCGTCCACTTCCAGAAGAAATCCCGATCGCTGTATCTGCACTCTTTCTTGGGGAAGTTGTCCTGGTTTCTTTCCCTGGAGAAGTCCTTGTAGAAATTGGACTTAAAATTAAGAAGAAATCGCCTTTCAAATATACTTTTCTTTTAACCTGTGCGGATGGCTTGGTTGGCTATCTTCCTACCAGAAAAGCCTTGCAAGAAGGAGGGTATGAAACTCAGGCTTACATTTGGTACAATGGGCTGCCATTTTCTCCCCAGGCGGAAAGAATTTTGTTGGCCAATATTGAAGAACTACTTCATCAGGGGAAAAGTGATTCTAGCCGCTAATCAATAACAACTTTCTCAGCAAAATTGTTCGCTCAAAGGGAGGATAATGGAACTTAAAGTTTTTCCGGAAATCAAGTTTTCTCTTGACCGGGCCGCCCTTCTGAAAAAAGTGAGAATTGACCCGGAAAGTGAACAGGCCGGTGAAATTTTAGCTTTAGCAGAGCAAGTGGAAAAAATTGCCCGTCCCAAAGCCCTTTATGCTGTAGCTTATGTAGAAGAAAAGAGAGAAGAAACGGTGCGGATTGATAAAATTACCTTCACCAGCCGAGTACTCTCGGTTAATTTGAAGAAGGTCAATCGTGTCTTTCCTTACATTTGTACCTGCGGGTCAGAGATTGATCAAGCAGGCATGGGTGGTAATGATGTCCTTCTTCGGTTCTGGGTGGAAGCCATCAAGGAGATGGCTCTGGCGAGTGCCAGAACATTTCTGGCAAATCATCTTCAGAAAAGTTACGGTTTAAACTCATTGGCCTTTATGAGCCCAGGCCACAGTGCCAAAGATGTTTGGCCAATTGAGCAGCAGAAACTACTCTTTTCTCTTTTGGGAGATGTCAAGGGTCTCATTGGGGTGGAACTGACTTCTTCCTGTCTGATGCTACCCACCAAGACAGTCTCGGGGATTTTCTTTCCTACGCGGATTGACTACCAGGCTTGCCGACTCTGTCAAAGGGAAAACTGTCCAGGTCGCGTGGTGGCCTATGATGCTTCCTTCGCCCGGAGCTACCGAATGAAATGATGCCTTTAATAGTAGGCAGCCTCCTACATAATTTTGGTCAATGGAAGTAAATCTCCACCACATCGCCGTCGGTAAGATGGGAGTGAGGACCAAGAAACTTTAACACCCCAAGGTTTTTAGCCTTCTGCCAGGAGCCTATTTCCAAAAGGTCCTTATAGGGCAGCACCGCGGCCTTGATAAATCCCTTCTCCATATCCCGGTGAATCTTACCAGCCGCGGCTCTCGCTTCCAGGCCAGCTGGAATCAACCAGCCTTGGGTAGTCTCGCCCTTCACCGTATAAAATTCTATCAGGCCGAGTTTCTCCTTCATGGCAAGTAAGAAATCTTCCTGGTTGAATTCTCTGGCATCTGCTTGGAAAAAAGACTCCATTAAATTAACCGGTTGCCTACTACCGTTAACAAAAACCAATTGGGGTTTCACCGAGAGGAAATTCATGCCAGAAAGCAGTTTCCGGTGTTCCTCCGAAAGGCGGGAAAGAGGTTGTTCTTGCTCCAGCAGTGCCTGGCATTTCAAAAGAAGCGGCTGGTCAGCTGGCATGGCCTTTCCCTCTTTAGCCTCCGATGCCCGGTGTTCCAGAATCTTCTCCAGTCTTTCCTGGTCGCTAAAGACCAGTTCCATGGTCAAAGACTGAGCCTGTTTTTCAGGGTCCACCCGGCCTGAGTAGTTGTCCACTATTAAGGTAAGCAGATCAGCTTCTCCCAGGTTCTGGAAATACTCCGCCGGAAAACCTTGGGTTTCCGGGAAGCCCTTAAAGTCAAGAATCTCTATCTCCGGATAAACCATCTTTCTTGATTTCAGTATTTCAGCAATTCTGGAAAGACGGCTATCTGGTAATCTGGCTATGCCCAGATTAGGGGTAAAAGGGTCGAATACCTGTTCTTTTTTTCCGGTTAATGTTTGAAAAAGGGCAGTCTTGCCGACCCCGCTATAGCCAAACAAAACTATTTGAATCATGGTCACCTCACCTTTAAGACCTTTATTCACTTGGAAGAAAAGCGAAGTTGGACACTAGTCTCGGCTGCAGCTAAAATCAGCCTTCTTATTCTTTCTGGGTCTGTTTCCTCCAGAGAAACAACTAGAGGGAAGCCTGGCAGAATTGGCCGTAACTCTTTGTTCTCTAAGAGAGTTCCGGAAAGCCCGGGGCGGTAGACAGTTTGGTCTATCCGGCTCAATCGTTCCCTGGCTTCTTCTTCTGTCACTGGCAGAAACACTACCGGTCGGTTCACCTTCTGGGTCTGTTCACCGCAAAACTTTTCCGCCAACTCTTTTATCTTCAGTGACAATACCACAATCTCTCTCTCTGATTTAGCTCCCAATGCTTCGGCTAATTCCTCCAGACCAGCCAAAGCAATTAAAAAAATACCCTCTGGTTCAGAAGCAACTTCTTCCTTGACCTTCCAGAACTCAATCTTCTCTCCGAGCGCCTTGATTGCCAGAGTAATTCTCTTCTCCAGGAGGTTGAAAATCTCTTCTTGGTTTCTTGCCTGCCTGGCCAGGCGGCCTCCATTAATACTGACTTGACCGATCGCCGCTACCTTCCCGCTTGCAGAAAGGAGAGAGCGCGGCAGGTACTGACCTACCAGGCCGCGCTCGCTGAGGTCAGTACTCAGGATTATTCGGCTATCAATGATCGGGAACTGGCTTAAAAGCATCAGGATTTCCGGGCTTAGCACTTCCCGGCTGA
>JAMWDF010000231.1 GCA_023818865.1 Candidatus Omnitrophota bacterium | reverse complement strand
CCAAGAGGATAATTCCTAAATTAAAAAACATTCTTTGCCTAATTTGGAGGAATGGACGTTCCAGGATTCCCACATAAAGAATACCAATAACCTTGCCATTACGGCTGCGGATAGGTTCATAGGCGGTCAGATACCAATCGTTTACCACAAACGCTCGGTCGTTCCAGGAAACGCCTTCTCCATAAACCTTCTCTGAAACACTTTGGGATAGCAGCGTACCGATCGCCCGTTCGCCGGTATCCGTCAGGACAGTGGTGGCAATCCGGCGGTCGCCAAGAAAAACAGTGACGGTTCCCGTTGGTTTCCCATTAAATTTCTTCTTTTCAAAGATGATTTCCTGAATTCTGTCTACCAGGTCAAAGTTGCGGTTGAGCATTTTCCCTACCCGAAGCAGATTCTTAACCTGGCCTGATTGGTCCCCCATAGGCACGGAGGCTTCCATGACTAAAGCGTCTCGCAATTCTCCCAGGTGAGTAGACCGAGCCATCGGGGTGGCTCGATCGGCAATGACAGCCTTGCTGGCTAGTTCCGGAGAGATGTGAGCTAATTGGTCAGAGGTCAAAAGTTTTGTTTCGGTGATTACTCCCCGGGAATACTCTCCAGGGGCCAAGGCATCAATCAAGATATAGTCAAGCTTGTACCGCTCCTTGATATCCTTCACTTTTTGGCTACTTCCCGATATTCTTACTGCGTGGAGGCGAGAAAGGAAATCAGCCACCAGTCCTAGTCTATCCAACTCATGGTGGTATTCACTCCAGGCTGCCTTAAGATACCTGGTCACCTCTCTCTGGGCCCGACCAATGATGTTTTGAGCGATAAAGTACCGGCCATAAAACAAGATAATAGCGCCTAGAAAGAAAATAATTAGGGCGAATCCCGCGAAGATGCGGAAGCGCAATGGAACATGAATCTTCCGATTAGAGAGCTTTTGTTGTGCCTGCATGGACGTAATAAACAAGATGTTCCAGTTCAACCGCCAGATTAATATGGCTGATGATGATTCTTTCCGGCAATCTGAGAGTGACGGGAGAAAAATTAAGGATACCCCGGATACCGGCTGAGACCAGTCTTTCCCCCACATCCTGAGCCACAGATTCCGGGACAGTGAGGATGGCTACTCGGATACCGTTTTCCCGAACAAAACTAAATATTTTTTCCATCGGATAAACAGGAATGTCACCTCTTTTTCCCGTTTTGGCTGGGTCAGCGTCAAAGGCGGCAACAATCTTGATGCTTTCTTTTTCAAAACCTCTATATTTCAGTAAAGCGCTTCCCAGGTTCCCGGCACCCACCAGGATTACCTTCTCAATTTTGTCTTTCTTGAGAATCTGGTTAATTTTATCCAGAAGTTCACTGATGATATAACCGCCTTTCCGCCGACCAACCAAGCCAAAGGAAGAAAAATCTTTCCTTACCTGGACGGCAGAGACGCCAGCGGCTTGACCAAGATTTTCTGAGAAAACCCGGGTATAACCCAGTTCCTGAAACTGGCGAAGGCAGCGCCGATAGTGAGACAGACGTAAAATACTATTTCTGTAACCAATCATAGTGATATTGTACCTTAATTCACAAAAACAAGGAAGATTAAACCATAGGCAAAATTGGCTGTCAAGTCCGGACAAAATAGAGCGAAATTTAGACTCCCCGCAGAATTTCGTAAATATAAACCTATTTTACCCCGGTCGGACCCAGAGTTAAGATGTCCAAGGAGGTAGCTATATTGAGAAAATTATCACAAAAATGCTTGGGGCAGAAAACAAGGTTAAAACCGCAGGAGTTGACATAAGAGGGGGAAAAAGTTATACTAATAGCGAGTAAAAAGGAAAAGTTCCAAAAATTTTCATAATGGATGTAAGAAGAAATGGAAAGGTTACGTTCTGGTTCGGTGGTAGATGGTTATGTCCTGACAGAGTTGATTGGGGCTGGGGGATTTGCTTCGGTATATAAGGCGCGGGCGGTGGCTGGCTGGGGTGAGTTTGGTTCGGTGGTAGCCATAAAAATTCTTCATCCCCGACGGGCGGAAGGGCTGGAGATAGGAAGATTTAAAGAGGAAGCCAGAACAATTTTGGCTTTACAGCATGAATATATCATCAGGGTGTACGCCTTCAGGGAAATTGAGGAAAACTTTCTCATTTTCATGGAATTTATAGATACTGACTTAAGAAGGTTTACTACTCGCCGCCCTTTCACCGAGGAAGAGATTCTCTCTATCCTGAGACGAACCGCCCAGGGGTTAAGATACGCTCATAGTCGCGGGATAGTCCATCGGGATTTTAATCCTTCAAACATCTTGGTTTCCTGGTCTTTGGATACTCTTAAAATAACCGATTTTGGGATTGCTGGCCGAAGTAACCCTCTCTGGCGTAATTTACTGCCCAACAAGACCGACCCCACCAGTGGCACGCGGGGGTATTTCGCTCCAGAGCAGTACCGGGGCTATTACGACGAACGGACAGATATCTATGCCTTTGGTCGTACGATTCGCTCCCTTTTTCGCCATTCCAACTTACCCTTACCTCGGAGACTGGAAAAGATGGTGGAGATTGCCACCCGGGAAGACCCGAAGGACCGTTACCAAAGCATGGATGAAATCATTTATGCTCTGGAAATGACAGAAAAAATGGCGGAAGACGGAGGATGGCTGGTTCCAGAAATGAGGGTGATACCCAAGGAGGAAACAACCCAGGAGGTCCAATCTGAAGACGGAAATTCCTTGGTGACAGAACGGGTGGCTGGAGGAAAAAACTTTATTTTGCGGATGACCAACCATCTTTATCCGGTTAATTTAGTGAGAAAAGAACCAGGGGGGCAAATTATTTTTTCTCTGGTTGGTGAAGAACGTTTGAAGAAACAGGTTTTGCAGGCGCCGGGCGAAGTGGTTTTTCAAGAAAATGGTCAGACTCTTGTTTCCGGGGTAAATATTCGCTCCATTGATAGCAGACTTCTCTTAGTCAGTGGCATTCAGATGCCCAGGCCGGAGAGAAGGATTTTCAACCGGGTTGGTTCTCTCTCTCTTACCGCGAAGGTTGTTTCACCTGGTGTTTTCCGGTCAGCTATTACCACGGTGACAATACTGAATTTGAGTCCCGGAGGTGTTAGATTAAAAAGCGGACAGAGGTTAAATCAAGAGCGAGAATACACTCTGGAAGCAATACTCAACGGGAAACCCTGGCAAGCGAAGTTTACTATCTGTGGCGCGGAGGAGAAGGGTCAGACTTCTTATTATAGCGGGCGGTTCACTGTAATTTCTGACCGGGACGCCAGACGTCTAGAAGATTTTCTTCATGAGATGATTTGGGGTAGTAAACCAGCCCATCCGCTTTTTTGACTCATGCTTACCCAGGAAGGACCGATAACCAGCCGATAACGACCTTTACTAAAGAGATAATACGGTGTAATCCTCCCAATTTATCAAGCATAAATTAGATTTTTCCCCTTCCTTCCCCCTTCCATGTTTTTGAACAAGCAGACTTGGCCTGTTGCTGCCGGTGTTAGTAGGCTGAATAGCTATTATTTTCCGTGTACTTTTGAA
>JAMWDF010000023.1 GCA_023818865.1 Candidatus Omnitrophota bacterium | reverse complement strand
GGGCTTTATTAAGCATCTGCTGTTCGTTGTTAGTTGGCTGGACAGCAGCCACAGTTTTTTATCAGATCGCCAGTTTTCTTCAATAAAGGGGGTTAATTGAAAGTAAAGGAAAAACTTAACGATGAAAGCCGGCGTCAAGGTAAGGAAAGGAAAAGTGATGAGAAACATCCCTGGGGATTGACTGCCAGCCTGGAAGATTACCTTGAATCTATCCTTATCCTGGCCAGAGATAACCCGGGCGTCAGAGTTAAAGATATTAGCCGGCGACTTCAGGTAAAGAATTCTTCAGTTGTCTCAGCCTTAAGCACCCTGGCGAGAAATGGCCTAGTGGTTCATGAGTATTACGGTAAGGTTCGGCTCACCAGGCAGGGACATCTCCAGGCTAAAGATGTCTTAAGAAAACACGCCGCCTTAGTAACCTTTTTGAGACAAGTGGTCGGGGTTAGAGCTAAGGTAGCTCAAGCAGACGCTTGTCGGATAGAACACGTGGTTAGCTCTGAAACCTTAAAGAGAATTACCCGCTTAGTCAGAAAAAATCTGCCTCCCCAAAGACACCGGCGGTAAGCCAACTGTTAAAAAAGTCCAACCACTTTGCCCTGTTCGTCTATATCCACCTTTGTTCCAGCTGGGACTGAAGGTAGCCCTGGCATAGTTCTCATCTCGCCACATAAAGGATAAAGGAAGCCGGCGCCAGCAGAAAGTCTGATGTCGCGAATTGGCAAGGTAAAACCTTCAGGTTTGCGTTTAAGTGCGGGATCATGGGAGAGAGAAAGGTGAGTTTTAGCCATACAGATGGGCAGTTTATCATATCCCCACTTGGTGTATTGGGCGATTTTTTCTTCAGCCAGGGGTTGATACTCTACCCGGGCTGCGCCATATATTTTTGTGGCGATGGTTTCAATCTTTTTCTTGATGGGCCAGTCATCTGGATAGAGTAACTGGAAGTTCCCGGTTTTCTCGCAGGCCTGAAGTACCTTCTCAGCCAGTTCTAGCCCGCCTTTTCCACCTTTTTCCCAAACCGTGCTGGTAGCGACATCGTCTGCTCCGGCTTTCAGAGCGATTTCAGCAATAGTCGCGATTTCTTTATCCGTATCTGGGCTGAACCGATTGATCGCTACTACTACCGGTATTCCGAAGTGACGCACATTCTCAATATGCTTGACCAGGTTGGCACTACCTTCAACCAGTGCTTTGATATCCTCTTGGATAAGTCCTCGGTCAAGCGGTTTACCCGGTACTACCTTAAATCGGCCACTGTGCATTTTCAACGCTCTCACGGAGGCAACCAGGACCACACAATTCGGTTTCAAACCGCTTACCCGGCACTTAATATTCATGAATTTCTCCATCCCGCAGTCAGCACCAAAGCCACTTTCCGTAACTACATATTCAGCCAGTTTAATGGCCAGTTTATCAGCAATGATGGAGCTGTTTCCGTGAGCGATATTGGCAAAGGGTCCGGCATGAACAAAGACTGGTGTGTGCTCAAGAGTTTGCATTAAGGTGGGCTTGATGGCCTCGCGCATAATCACTGCCATGGCCCCGGCGGCTTTCAGGTCTTCAGCAGTGACGGGTTTTCTGGAGCGATTCTGTCCAATAATAATCCGGCCAAGGCGCTTTCTCAAGTCAAAAAGGTCGCTGGTTAGCGCTAAAATAGCCATTACTTCAGAAGCCACAGTAATATCAAAACCTGTCTCTCTTGGAACACCATCATCTTTACTCCCCAGGCCAATAACAATGTGGCGAAGAGCCCGGTCACTCACATCAACTACTCTTGGCCAGGTAATTGAGTGCTGATCTATCCCCAGGGGATTACCTTTCGCCAAGCAGTTATCAACGAAGGCAGCCAGAAGATTGTGGGCCAGACCGACCGCATGGACATCTCCGGTCAGGTGAAGATTAAAATCCTCCATGGGAATAACCTGAGAATAACCTCCACCAGCTGCCCCTCCTTTGATGCCAAAGACCGGTCCAAGGGAAGGTTGACGGATGCAGGTGAAAACCTTTTTCCCCAGTTGGCCAATAGCCTGAGAAAGACCGATGGTGGTTACTGTTTTTCCCTCGCCTAAGGGCGTAGGAGTAATTGCTGTGACATCAATGTATTTGCCTTGAGGTCGGTCTTGAAGGGCTTTCTCTAAATCCAGACTAACCTTGGCTTTATACTTTCCATAAAGTTCCAGATATTCCTCAGGTATACCTGCAGATGCTGCGATTTCCTGGATTGGTTTAATTTTTGCCTTCTGGGCAATTTCAAGGTCTGATAGCATTCTTCCCCCTTCGTTGGTGATTTTGTTTACCAAACCTATCCTGATTGTTGTCCTGCCCTCTTAAGCTGGCAATAAATCTGGTATTTTTCTTCCCATAGCCCAGTATCTTTAGGCTGAAAGACAATTAGCGGAAAGGAATCTCTGGTAATTTCTCGTAACTGACTGAGGTCAGCGATTTCCCTTCTTGCCAGGGCTTGGACTAAAACATTCCCAGCGGCGGTAGCTTCTATCGGTCCAGCAATGACTGTTTTCTTGCTTGCGGAGGAAGCAAACTGAGAAAGAAGTTTGTTTTGAGACCCTCCACCAACAATGTGAAGGACTTCAATCTTCCTCTCAATAATGTCTTCCAGTTGGAGCAAGACATACCGATACTCCATTGCCAGGCTTTCCAAGATTATTCTGACTACTTCGCCCTCTGTGTTAGGGATCGGCTGACCGGTATTCTGGCAATATTCTCTGATCCGGCTAATCATATCTCCTGGATAAAGAAAACGAGGGTCATCTACGTTGATGAAGGAAACGAAAGGTTTAGCTTCCTGCGCCTTATTAATCAATTCTTCGTAGGAATAAAGCTTGTTTTGTCTCTCCCAGTTTCGGCGACATTCTTGCAGAATCCATAAGCCCATAATATTTTTTAGTAGTCGGATGCTTCCACCAAAGCCACCTTCGTTAGTGCAATTATACTGATAGGTTTTCTCGTTAATGATTGGGTCAGGTACCTCTATCCCGAGAAGGGACCAGGTGCCAGAAGAAAGATAGGCCCAGCTGCTTTCCTCTCCGCTAGCTGGAACTGCTGCCACTGCTGAGGCAGTATCGTGGGCGCAGACAGCATAAACAGGAATTACCGGCAGTCCCAATTCTTTCTGTATTTCTGGTAGGAGATTACCTAAACATGTTCCTGATGAGACAACCGGGGGAAGAAAATGAGTAGGCAACCCCAAACGTTCCAGGAGAGAAAAGCACCAATTGCCTCTGGGAGCGCCTGGCTGTCCTGCCGCCTGACTATTGTACATCTGCGAGGTACTGGCAATGGTGTATTCGGCGACTTTTTCTCCACAAAGCCAGAAGGAAAACAGGTTTGGCATGAAGAGAAGACAGCGAGCCAGGTTTAATATTTCAGGATAATCTTGGTGGGTAGCCAAAATTTGGAAGAGAGTATTCAAGGGCATAAACTGGTTTCCGGTTTCGCGAAAAATTTCTGGCCTGGGCACCTTCTCAAAAGCTTTTTCCATCATTCCTTCAGTTCTTCGGTCACGGTAATGAAATGGGTTGCCTAATAGAAAATCGCCTGGTCCAAGGAGCCCGTAGTCCACTCCCCAGGTGGTCACGCCGATTCCAGAAATATTCTTGAATTCCCGGCAGGCCAAAGTCAACCCTTCTTTAATCCTGGAAAAAATTGCCAGCACGTCCCAGTAGAGATGGGAACAAAGATAGGTATTTTCAGTTGGGAAACGAGTTACTTCTTTTAGGTTAATCCTATGGCCGTCAAAACTTCCGGCGATGACCCGACCGCTTTCTGCTCCTAGGTCTATTCCCAGAAAGGTTAACTCGGCCATGCAATAATTATAAACAAGCTTTCATCTTCGTCAAGAGGCTCAAGGAGAGGGTGATAGAAATCGTTAACACCCAAGGTTAGCCAATCTTGAAGAAGTTTTAACAGATAGATTGGCCCTTCCAGACCTACAGCGGTTTGCTTTCAGCAAAAAAACGGTTCTTCTGGTCCAGTTTGTGTGATAGAATAATGGCGACTCTGATGAAAACAAATAGACTTAACGAAATTCTAAACCGGATTTCCTCGGACACCTGGCCAGAAAGGTTTACAGAATTAGTCAGGGAACATTTGGGCATTGACCTTGAAACCACGTACGGACCGCGCCGGTTAAGCCATCCGGTGATGGTGGCTCCCGGCCAGTTAACTTTAAGAGAAAGCCAGGTGATGAAAATTAAGAGAAGTGGATACGCCGGATGCGTCTTAAAGTCGCTGGTTGGAGAGGATCAAAAAGGGCATTGCTCTATGTCTTTTCAGAGAAAAAAAGCCACCTGGATAAACACTGTTTATGCTGAGCATGACCAGTTGGGTCGTTACCCAATCATTCACTGGGATGGCCGGGCTGATACTCGGAACCTTGAAGATTATTTAGTCTTCGCTAAACAAACTCACTGGCTTGATGGACCAGACTTTTTCATTGCTGCTTCTCTGCTCTGTCACCTGCCTGGTCCGGATGAAGAATTTCGGCAGGAAGAATGGCATTACTCCACGAAGGGGCTGAAAGAAGCTGGTTATCAAATCATAGAAATTGATTTTTGCCCCTCCCTCAAAATAGGCAACAGCCTCTCAGAGAAAGAAAATGTTCTCCGGTGGTACCGGACTGTACCCGGGTTAATCAAATATGTTGACCCCACCATAAAAGTTTTCCCGAAATTGCTCAATTTAGACTTAGGACTTGATTTCCAACTAGAAATGGCTCAGGCAGCGGTAAAAGGCGGGGCTGATGGTCTGGTAGTGGCCAACCGAATTTTTTTGTCTTCCCTTCAACTCTCCCACGGTGGACTGGAGTTATTTCAGCGCAATCTCACCCAGGTAAAAGAGATTCACCGGCTTTTTCCGAATCTTTCCCTATCGGCAACCGGCGGAATTTATTCTGGCCGACAGATACTTGAGTACCTACTAGCTGGGGCCAAGAATGTCCAGTTATTTAGTTTTCTGATGGGTCGGGTAAGAACATCTTTCTTGCTGAAAACCGGTCACAAGTTTCAACAGGTCCTTTTTGAACTTTTCTTCAATCCCGAAGAAGGATTGTTAGTTCTAATGATAAAGAAAGGCTTTACCAACATTCGCGAGCTGCTTGGTTAGGTTCTCTTTTTCTCTAACCGATAGGAAGCTGGTCGTTTATTAACCGGTGAGCAATTTCCTCAGAGACAACAACGACATCTTCCGTATCCAGAAATTTCTGGATGTTTCCACTAAAGAGAATTTTTAGGTCAGCCGGAAATTCATCATCTGCTGGGTACAGAAGGAAAAAGGCGCAAACTTTAGGAAAAACAGGTAACTGAACAGCCCACTCACCCAAGGTGCTTTTCTCTCCACCCAAAGAAAAAACTTTTTCTAACAACTCTTGAGGAAAACTAGCAAAAGCGTTTATCAACGGTTGGATAACCCGACCGTGAAAAGAGGGGAAATAAATGTTTCCGGTTTCCATTTCTTTGAAACTTAAAAGTTCTGATTTTTCTGGAGCCTTTCTTTCATCAATTAGATAATGAAGGATGACAATTTTTTCCTTCAGACTTAGCCAGTCTGACTGGACAAATGAGAAATTAGGTAACTGGAGATAACAAGGCCGATTGAGGTAGTTAAGGGATAACAACTGGGTGTCTTTATGCCACAAGGCACCAGCCTTTTCAGCTATCTCTTGCGGGTTTTTCTTGAGGAGAGCTGCCTGACTTAGTTCCAGCGCTTGATATAGTTTTTCCATCTAAAGTTTCAACCAGGAATGAGAATAGATAGATTGACCAGTAAGAATAGCGGCTGTCTTAGCGATCTGTTGCTGCTCCGGACTTAACGTGCCCATGTCCGTCTTTTTCTCAACGAAACTTTTTATTAGTTCCATGATATCTTCTCTCTTGCCTCGGGCCAGATCAATCAACTGGTTATCCAGACCGTCAGCAATGGCGCTTTCCAAGCCTGAGAGAAGAAGAAGAGCCAGATAGGTGCGGTTAACCAAAGGCCGTAATTCTTCCGGAACTCCGTTGGAGACATTAGAAAGGCCGCAGGTTGATTCAAAATCAGGCAACATCTCGCTTAACATTTTCATAAATTCAAGGGTGGCCACTACCTGGTCTTGCTGAAAGGCTACCGGTAGAACAATCGGGTCGAAAAAAACATTTTCATGGGGTAAGCCAGCCTGGTCAATGGCAGCGGCAAACTCTGCGGCCAGAGACCCTCTTTCTGTCGCATCACGCGGCATGCCTCCCTTTCCCAAAAGCAGAGCAATGAACCGGCAATGGTATTGCTGAATAAGAGGAAAGAGAATCTCCATCCTTTCTGGGGTTGCCTGGACAGAGTTAATCATTGCCTTTTCTCCTTCCATCTCTAAGCCCACCTTGATGGCTTCAATGTTGGTGGTATCAAGAGAAAGAGGCAGGTCAGTGACCTCGCGGACCGTTTTAATAATCCATTCCATGAGAAATGGCCCATCTTTTTTGGCTGGTCCTATATTTAGGTCCAGGTAATCAACCTGGTTTTTGGCGCACAACTTAGCCAGATGTTGAATCGGTTCCTTTTTCCTTTCCTTCATGGCAGCAGCCAGTTTTTTGTTAATCACATTAATGTTCTCAGCAATCACCATCATTGCCGACCTCCTTTGCTTCCAGCAGAAAATTATTAAGGCTTCCAGTTCTTGAGAAAAACAGGGATGTAGGCTGCTTCCCTGGGACCAAGAAGGATTTTCCAGCCTGGCAACTCTTCTTCCAATTCGCCAGCAATACCAGCGACTACCCCGGGCAGGATTAAAGTTCGGTGATCAATCTTCTCCTCTATTTTTGTTTGCTTGACCAGGGTGGCAATTTTTTCGGCATTAAGCTTATCGGCTGCCCAGGCGGTGAGAACTGAGAGTCCTTCAGTATCTACTACCAGAAGATAAGCTGGTACCCTGGAATTCTGAATTTCGCCAGAGACAATAAAATAGGTTAAAGAAAAATTGCTGGTGACCAAGAGGGGAGCATCTCTCCCCGGCTGGCCAATCTCATACAGCCCTTGGACTGTAGCCAAAGGTCGTTGCGGGTCAGTAAAGAGATTTAGCCGTTCCAGAAGAAGAGGGAAAAGAATCTCCCCGGAGAGGTCAGAAAGAATAACTAAACTGGCATACTTAGCAATGGCCAGGCAGGCATACATTGTCTGGGTAAGAAGATCATCGGTAAGTCTGGCTGGCATTGCCAGTACTGGGTAACCTAATTGTCTAACCCCGCCGTGAATGGCTGCTCGCCTAATGAGTACAAGATTTTTTAATAAGGTGCCTACAGAGTTGACCTCAGGATAGATAACTAGGTCGGTCACTCCCTGATCGCTGAGGACCGCGGTCATTTTGGCAATCCCTTCCAGAGTATTAGAACTGACTACTATAGGCAAAGAAGTTGCCTTAGCTACCTGGGCAAGTTTCTCGGTTGGTACTTGACCGGCAAGGAAAAGTAAAGGTTTTGTTCCCTGGCAGATTTCCGCTGCCTTGATCAGATTTTCTGCTTCCGGAGAAATTAGCAGCAGACACTTACCTGTGTTAAAGGCTTTTTTCACCGTGGCGAGAAAACGGCCCTGGCCTTTGTCTTCTACCGCAATCACTTCTCCCTGAAGGGTTAATCCGACGCGCTCATAAATCAGGGAACAAAATTTCTCCAAGCGGCGGTCAATCTCCTCATCCGACAGCCCTTCGCTGAGGAGAATACCGATGGGCGGAGGGTTATAAAAGGTCTTTTCGTGGCGGAACATAACCGTTTCCCCGCCAAGATTGACTTTGGATTTCTCTGAACCAAGAGTGATAGTTCTGATAGGAGGAGAGGAAGCCTGAGAAAGTCGTTTCTTAGATTCCTCGGAAAGCTGGGTGCAGTTAGCTAGCTCTGTTTTTCCCAGAGCCACTTGCATGGCAAAAGCCAGACAGGTAGGAAATCCGCACTCTTTACAATTGGTTTTAGGCAGGTGCTTAAAAATGTCTAGCGGTTTTAATGCCATAGGGCCTCCTCATATCAGCGGCTCCATTTCCAGGGCCGGATGTTTCCTTTCCTGAAGAAAAGGTAGTATTTGCTCCTCGGTAATGCCGACTGTCTCGTCGGCAATTTTTTCTGGCAAATCCGGGCAGCCTATTTCCTGGCATCTTTTCTGCAGTCTTTCCATAATTTCATCTTTCAGCATCTTTGGCATCCACACCAAGCGACGCAGACCGCCTTCAGCCGCCAGAAACTTATTCTGGGTGATATTAAATTTGGAATGTCCAAGAAAACCTGGGGTTTGTTTTCCTCCGCCGATGGTTCCAGCCAGAGTGGTAAACTTCATTCCACAAGGAGTATCTCCTTTGTAATCCCGATTTACTGTCATTACCCCGTTGCACAAAGGTAATACCACCGCCACGCATTCACAGCAGCCACAAGTGGTCATAGGGTCAACCATCAAACTGTAGATGCTAACCGTCTCACTGGCTCCGCGGCTGGCTTGTTTGACAAAAGCGGTACAGCCTTCAAACTGTCACAGATGCGCGTCAATAACTAGCCCTTTTTTCACTGGCTGGTTTGGTCCCTTGGGATTGATTCGGTGAGAAGCCCGGCAGTCAAGCCAGGAAAAAGCACCGCAAAGTCCGGTCCTTTCTGGAGTGACCAGACAAACATGGGTAGGAGCAAAGGACTGGCAGAGAGTGCAGGAGTAGAATGTTTCTTCTTCTTCATCGGTCATTCCCTGAAGCCTCTCATCTCGCTTGGTCCAAAAAATTCTGGCCTGGTCGCATATTTTCTTAACTGCCGACTCTTCGGTATAAATTTTTACCTGAACTTTATCAACTATACTGGAGAAAATCTCATGGTACTTGGCATGAAGAACAATTCCCAGGTGCTTTAAAATCAGCCCTTTTTCCTTGGCTTTTTTACTGATACGCAGCCAGACGATATCTCGTTGACCGATGTGCATAACCCCGTTGATGTAATTTAGGTAGTCATGGATATGTCTCTCCAGGATAGGTTCAAAGTCCTCTTGCATCTCCCGACCAGCCACCTGGACAACGGTCGCTAAACTTATCTGACTTCCTTCAGGTAACACATCCAGGTCAGGACCAATTACCTCCACTTTGCCATCTTCCACTTCAGAAAGAGGCAACGAAGTAGCCCACTCACAGGCCAAACTTCGCCCCCCGCCCGCTTCCACGAAAAGGTCTTCTTTCCGAATTCTCTCTCCTTCAAAGGCTGGACCGTAGGGAACAGGAATGGGTATTTGGCTTACGGTGACTTTCAACCCTCTGACTTCCGCTGCTTTGGCTACGATTTCCCGGTGAGGCACACCAGAGACGACATGTTCATAAGTACAGACGCCGGTGGGAAGAATCTGGGGAATGTTGGAGTCAGCAATCGTCGGAAACCCAAAGTTTATGGCTCCAGCCGCGTTAGCATACCATTGATCCGTTACCTCACCCAGGGCCAGGACAAAAGCAAAGATACGGTCTTTATTGTAAATAAGAATTTTTCGATACTCGCCTGGTTGAATTCCCCCAAAGCTCATGGCTGCCCGAACAGCAAAGCCTAGGGCGAAGACCGCCTGAGAAATGTCAGGGCCAAAAGGTACCAACCGCACCGGCCAACCAAGCTGCATGTGGGCTTTTTTTAGCTGCTCGGCAAAAGTTATGTTCTGGTGAGAAGCGCACATAAAGACATAAAGATTTCTCTGCTGAAGTTCCTGGGCCATTGACAAGGCTACTTCTTCATTGGGAGCAGCTCCAACGATGGCGGCGAAACCCGGAGCAGTTCCGTCAACAAATTCTATCCCGCGTTTTCTGAGAATAATGTCGCTGGCTGCCCCCAGCCACATTTTCCCTTCCGGGGCTTCTTCGTCCGTGACATAAAAGTCAGGCTCTTCCAAATAGTTGATTGCTTCCACCATCTCTTCGGCAAACAGGGTGGCCATTCCGGCATCAAGCACCGGGCCCAGATAAGGGAGATGAATTCCTTCAGAGACAGGTTCCGGCAAGAGATTATGACAAATAGAGAATACTTTTTCCATCTCTCCCAGCGTTTTTATCGGCATGCCCAGGAGACCATAAGTGATGGGCAGGAAGTAGGCTGTTTCCGGAAAGGCAACCTCGGCTTTGAGCCCGTGGGTATCTACGGCTTTTTTCCATCTTTCTTCAGCCGCGTTAACTATTTGATGAGCTCCCCGAATTGCTGCTGTCGCAATGATTTTAGACATCTGTTTCCCCCCTCTCTCTTCTGGTGATGAGACTAAACTTAAAGTTCCCGCCTCATCGCCATATCATAAAGTATTCTTTCTCTGGCCCGGTCAATACCCAGTTTTTTCCGTTGTTGGTCAATATGGGCGAGCATCAGCTCAGCCATTTTGTTTGGCTCTGGTTCCAAAGCCCACCGCCCGCCTAGTTCATTCTCAATTTCGTGAAAAAGATAACGGGAAAAGTTTCTAGCACCCAGAACCGGAAGAGTTACCCCAAAAACAGTAAACACCCCAGAGGCAACGAAATACTGACCGATGCTAATTGCTTTCTCACTCATCCACTCCGGGGCAGCTCCAGCCACCGGAAGATCAGAGAGATCATCTCCCAGACCTCCTTCTTTAACCACTGCCGTCGCAGCTACCAGAATTCTGGAGTTATCCACACAAGAACCCAGATGAAGAACTGGGGGAATGCCAACGGCTTCACAGACTTCCCGTAAGCCCTGCCCGCAATAATCAAGCCCTTTTACTGGGTCCATAAGACCAGCCTGAGCACAGGCAATGGCTGAACATCCCGTTTGAAGAACAAGGACATCGTTCTTGACCAGTTCCTTGACCAGAGTAAGGTGAGCGGTATTATGTTCTATTTTGCAGTTGTTACAACCTACCACGCCAGCCACCCCTCTGATTCTTCCGCCGATGATATTATCGTTCAGTGGCCGATAAGAAGAGCGGAACATTCCGCCCAGAAGGTAAGCAATTGTCTCATGAGAAAAACCAGCTACCAGGTCAACTTGGTTAGCTGTGAGATTCATTTTTTCTTTTTTCCTGTGCGCAAAATTTTCAATTGCCATTAAGACCAGTTCCCTGGCTTTTTCCCGAGCCGTCTCCTCTGTAAATTGCAAGTGAGTAGCCCCAGGGATTCTGGCTTTGTCAGAGGTGGTAACTACCTTGGTATGGTAACAGGAGGCGACCTGCGGCAAAGACTGCATAACGCACTGGATATCAACTGCCATTACTTCCACTGCCCCGGTAGTAATAGCCAATTCCTGGTGGAGGAAATTGCCCACCAGAGGAATACCATGCCGCATTAAGATTTCGTTAGCTGTGCAACAAATCCCGCCAATGTTAATACCTTTGGCCCCTTTCTCCTTTGCTTTGGCCAACAAATCTGGGTCTTCTGCCGCCAGCACAATCATCTCTGAAAGCAAAGGCTCGTGGCCATGAACGATGATATTGACCTCGTCTTCCTTTAAAACTCCAAAGTTAACCTGACCAATGATTGGTTGAGGCGTGCCAAAAAGAATATCCTGCAGTTCCGTCGCTATCATTGAACCGCCCCAACCATCTCCCAGGGCGCACCTGCTTGCCTGGCGCATAAGGCTCCGAAAATCCTGGTCCGTTCCCATATGAGTTCGGTGTAAAGCTTCCACCACCTCCCGATCTACTCCCCTGGGCACCATTTGCAGTTTGTTCCAGATGGCCTGCCTCTTGATCGGAGCGCGGCGGGTAAAAAAAAGATGTCCCTCCTGCCGCCCGAACTCCCCTAATGCCCATTCGCCCACTTTCAGAGCCAGCTCTTCTGCCTTGGTTTTTTCCACTTCTAAACCAAGTTCCAGAGCCAGTTTGACCAGTTTATATTCGTCCTTAATCTCATACCCTGGCGCTTCCTTTTTCGCCACCTTTATTAGGGTTTCGGCCACAGCCCGGCCATGGTCAGAGTGAGCCGAGGCGCCAACAGCCACCATCCGGAGGAAATTCCTGGCAGCAATGGTGTCGGCATCGGCTCCACAGACACCAAATTGGGCTCCTTCACCAAATGGGTCAATCCGGCAGGGACCCATAGCGCAATTCCGGCAACAGATACCTAATAGTCCAAAACCGCATTGGGGCTCTTGTCTTTCCAGTCTCTCCCAAGCTAATGTTACATCCAACTTTGAATTTGATGAGGGAATTTTTCCTTCCACCACATCCTCCTATTTGAAGAAAAAGCGTTTTCCGGCTATGGATAGGCTTTCTCTGAAACCTTCGGCATTTTCTTCCAAGGAATCTCTGAGGTCAGCATAATCAAAAGTATCCTGGCCGAGGACTGGCTTATAGTTCTTGAGACTGACCTTATTTCTAACGAGGGCAGTGTAAAAGCCGGCTAAACTGATATCTCCACCAACGAAAACAAAACCAATCAAAATATCATTCCTCAAAAGGAATCGCCGGTAAAAAAGATGTTCTGGCAGACAGGTATCAATGACCTCAGTATCTTTCTCCGGTCGCACCAAGCCGACAGCCACAAAGGGAAGTCCAAAAAACTCAGCGGCATTGGCCGCCAATGAACCGGGGTATTTTCTCTTAAACCCAGCCATGTTTTCGCCAGCCACCCAGCCTTGCTCCTGGGCAGAAAGCCAAAGGCCATTAATGGTATAATTGCCGGTGATGATATCTTTTGTTTCCGCCACATCCCCAGCTGCAAATACATTAGGTTTGCCTGTCTGGAGGTAGTCATCAACCACAATTCCTGAGGAACAATTTAGCCCGGCTTTCTCAGCTAAAGACTTATTGGCGGCCACCCCTTTGCCCACTATCACTATCTGGGCTTCCAAACTTTCTCCCGTGTCAAAATTCACTGCTCTTACCTGGTTGTCTCCGAGGATTTCTTTCGGTCCGCAACCAGTCCTGATAACTATCCCATTTTCTTTCAGGTAAGCGGCCAGGATATCAGCCGCCTCCTCATTCAGTAACTGGGAAAGGAGGTGATGTGATTTGACAGCCAACTGTACTTCCAGTCCTCTTTTTTTTAAAGCATAGGCTGCCTTTAATCCGATCAGCCCGCCGCCGAAGATAACCGCTCGCTCACTGGAGGCACTTCTGGCAATAATCTTCCTGGCGTCATCAAAGGTCCAGAAATGATAAACGCCTTCTTTTTCCTCTCCCGGCGCGTTTAGACCTTTGGGGGTAGAACCGGTACCGACCAATAATCGGTCAAATGGCCACTTCTTTCCTGATGCAGTCTGAACCTCCTTTTTCTCATAAGAAATTCTTATCACCGGGTCATTGAGAACCAATTCAATCTTTTGCTGCTGGTAGTACTCTGGCTTTTCTAAGTAAAGGTCCTGTTCTGACCGGGTCCCAGCCAGAAAATCAGGAATCAGGCATCTAGCGTAGGGCAGATAAGGCTCGGCACTGATAAGAGTAACCGAATTAACCGGGTCACGCTCTCTTATAGACTGGGCAGCTCTCAATCCAGCGGCACAGCCACCAATGATCAAGTAGTGCACGCTTTTCTCCTTTTTTCAAGAACAGCAAAGAATTCGTCTTCCTGACCATAAAAAAGAGCCTGGGTCGGACAGGCAGAGACGCAGGCTGGGACTGCCTGGTCTTCACAGTGGTCGCACTTTACAGCTGTCGGCCCTTTTTCCGCTATAGCAATGGCTCCATATGGACAGACCATCAGGCAGGAGTAACAATGAACACATTTACCAGGGTCAATGTTCACCCCGGAGGCTGTCTTTCTGATTGCTCCGGAAATACAGGCAAAATAACAATAGGCATCAAAGCAGTGCCGGCACTGGAGAACAAAAGGTCTGACCTTGTATTTAGCCACTTTAAGTCTTGCTCGGGGAGACGGTTTTTCTTCAATAAGAGAAAACAAGTTTCTTGTCTGTGAATGTTTCAACCGGCAAGCCCAGATACAGCTGCGGCACGCCAGACAACGTTCCATGTCCAAATAAATTCTTTTCATCCTCAATCTCCAACCAGTTGAGTAGATAATCCAGTCAGGAGTTGGGCAGCCTGGGGGTGACGCATGATTAAGATGTCAGCTCCGGCCAGAGAGAGAAGTGTAGCGGTCACTGCTTCCATGATTACTCCCCGAACACTTTCCTTCCCCAGGCGTGGCTCAACCGCTTCCGGTAAAAAGGCTTCTTTTGTTTTCCAAACCTCTTCCGCCAGGTTGCAAATCATGGGAAAACCTAATTTGTCATCTCGTTGAACCAGTGCGGCCAGCCTGTCTCGTTCCATCACCGAATAGGTGTACTCTAGACCATAACCCAGACCGCCAGTGGTTGGGTCCATCAAGATTTTATTTTCCGGCACTCCTAGTTCTAAAAGGAGTATATTCAGTTGCTTAGCTAAATTAACATCAATAGGAGAAGAAGCAATTACCACATGCTGGTAAGCAATAGCCGCTGCCCCAATCGCCTTGTAGTTTTTGTCCTGAACAGGTCCCAGGGCAATATTTTTCCCTGCGGCCACCTCTGCGACTAACTTCAGAACTTCTGAATCTTTTTGAACCTGGCCGCAGCCAAAGACAAACAGGGGAACATTTACTGCTTTCATGACCGCTTCCACTGTTTTCACAGCATCTTGGCCCGAGCGGTTTTCGGCCATAGGGTCAATACTGGCTAACTGTAAGGCAATAGCCTTGGCTTTATATTCTTGGACGCATTTCAAGGCCCAAGCCGCTGGGTCTCCAGAAACATCCTGGTAATACTGACGACAGGCTTCCGGCCAGGTGTCAATGGAGGTATCTCTGACTTCCAAAGCCACTACTGGCAGTTTCGGCGGCTCTCCGTCAAAAAAGTGAAAATTGAAGACTTTTTGTCCGCCAACAGTAATGGCTTTTTCACCAGTCCCGATAGTTACTTCTCTGATTGAACCGGAGTACCCCATCTGGGGTAATGAAAGTTCCATAAGTCTCCTTTGCTGAATTTACCTCAGGCGGCTGATTTGCGCGCCTCGCTGCCAAAGCCTTCGCCGAACCAGTAACGCTCAGCGGTTTTTAAGTACCGAATCATCTCGCTACGGTCTCTTAGATTCTTCAGCCAGTCAAGCTGCTTTTTCTTCTTTTCTGGTTCTTTCTTTATGTTCGTTTTCTGTTTTTCCATTTGCCTGCTCCAATCTTTTGGCTAAATTCTCCACCGCTTCCATAAAAGAAGTGGCTTTGGTCCAAAAAGGAACCCCTTTTAGTTCAGCTTCTTTGATAGCCGGGTCATAAGGCAGAAAACCAAGAATCTGAACACCGACGAGTTTCTGTTGGAGATAGGCTTTCTGTTCAGGATTCTGGATCTGGTTAGCCACCGCGGCAATTTGTTTGACTCCCAGGCCTTCGGCCAGATGCTTGATATTCAGCGTGGTTTGAACGCTTTTCTGTCCGGCTTCCACCATAATTAACAACCAATCAATACCAGCGGTCGTTCCCCGACCAAGATGTTCAATGCCGGCTTCCATATCAAGAATCACTATTTCTTTTCGCCGGAGAACAAGATGACGCAGCAGAGCTTTAAGAAAGGCATTCTCTGGGCAGGTACATCCCAGTCCCCCTCCCCGAACCGTGCCCATGACCGCGAAAAGGAGGTTGTCCTGACGCAAAAAATACTTCTCGGGGATATCGTCAACCGTGGGATTGAGTTTAAATACAGGAGCAACACCCCCTGGTTTTGTCTCTGTTCTTTCTTGAATCAGTTCTTTCATCTCCACCAGGGGCTTAACTATACCTTGAAGACCCAAGGTTACCTGGAGATTCATATCCGGGTCAGCGTCAATCAAAATCACCCGGTGAGCCTGCCGGCTCAAGATGTGAGCCAGGGCAGCCGCCAGAGTGGTTTTGCCTGTTCCTCCCTTTCCGCTGACGGCTAGCTTCATTCTCCCTCTTGTTTGGAGATAAAAACAAACACGCCCCGGAGGAGAGTCTATCACAAAAAGCCAAGAGTGTAAAGTCCCGGTCAATATGTTAGAATTTAAGCATGCATAGGGAAAGAGTACCGGCTATTTTTGTCGCCGCCACCAGACAGAATGATGGCAAAACTGTCCTGAGCCTTGGATTGGTATTAGCCTTACAGAAACAGTTTGGAGCGGTGGGATTTATTAAGCCGGTGGGGCAGAAGTATGTAGTCGTTGAAGGAGAGAAAGTGGACAAAGACGCAGTTTTGATGAAGGAGGTTTGTGGACTGAAAGAAAGGCTTAAAGATATCAATCCTGTGGCTATTGAAGAAGGCTTTACCCGAAGGTATCTGGAAAAACCAGATGTTCGGCCTTTACTCCAGCAGATTAAAGAAAGTTATATTCGGGTTTCTGAGGGAAAGGAGGTTACCGTTATTGAAGGGACAGGTCATGGAGGGGTCGGCGCAGTCTTTGACTTGAGTAATGCAGCCGTGGCCAGTCTGCTCAAAGTTCCGGTGGTGCTTATTTCCATCGGCGGGATTGGCCGGCCGATAGATGAAATTGCTCTCAATGTCTCCTATTTCCGCGACTTTGGGGTACGGCTCAAAGGCGCTCTGATCAATAAAGTTTTGCCAGAGAAGAAATTCCTGGTAGAAAAATATGTCTCCTGCGGCTTAGCTAGAATGAATATTCAACTGTTGGGAGTTATCCCTTTTGTGCCCCTGCTTACCCAGCCAACAGTCGGCCAGGTATTTGAGGCCGTCAAAGGTAAAGTGGTAGTTGGAGGAGAAAGGTTAAGGACCCAAATTACTAGTGTCCTGGTAGGCGCGATGACCCCCCGCCATGCTCTGGACTACTTTCGTCCCGGTTCGTTGCTAATTACTCCAGGAGACAGAGAAGACATTATCCTGGCGGCTCTGTCTCATTACACGGTCTCCTCTTTAAGCAGGCCAGTAATTTCTGGGATTATTTTAAGCGGCGGGCTCCAACCGCATAAGACTATTCTTGACCTGATTGTAAAGGCTGATATTCCCACGATTATTTCCTCGGAAGGAACCTATGAGGTGGCTTCTTTAGTTCATGCTCTTGAGGTTAAAATCCGAGCTGAAGATAAGGAAAAAGTGGAAACCGCCAGACGGCTGGTGGAAGGAAACATCAACCTAAAGCAGCTCCTGGAGATATGAAAGAGGTAACTATTATTTTCTTTCCGGAAAAGAAAAAGGTAACTGTATCACTGGGAACAGATTTGTTAACCGCTGCGGTTCAGGCTGGAGCACCGTTGGTCTCTTCCTGTGGCGGAAAAGGTATCTGCGGCCGGTGCCGGGTGAAGATACTCAAGGGGAACTTTGAAACTGAAGCCACTGGCAAAATTTCTCCAGAAGACAAAGATAAGCAAATTTATCTTGCCTGCCGGACTTTTGCTCACTCGGATATGGATGTAGAGATTTTGCCTGAGAGTCAGCTGGCAACCGGAGTGACTGCTGAGATTCATGAAAGAAAGTCGCCTCAGCCATTTTTGGAAGAAATAGAAGGAATTTTCCCCCTTGTTCCTCTAACAAAAAAATTTTTTGTTCCTTTGAGGAAACCTAGCCAGCAATTGACCGGAAGCAACCTGACAAAGATTGAAACTTTGCTCACCCAACAGGGAATCGCTCCGCTTTCTACCAACTTAGCGACTTTGAGGCGTCTGGCCCAGCTTTGGCGACAAAACCAAACCGGGCTTACGGTCACAGTCGGTGAGCGTGATGACAGAAAAGAGATAATTTTGCTTGAGCCAGGCGATACCTCCGGTCGCCATTTTGGAGTAGCCGTTGATGTTGGTACCACCACAGTCTCTGCCAGTCTTTTGTGCCTCAATACTGGCCAGACCCTGAGAACAGAATTGGCTTTTAATCGCCAGGCTTCTTACGGCGAGGACGTGGTTACCAGAATTGTTTTCGCAGAAAAAGAAAAGGGGTTGGAGCAGCTCCATCATGCAGTAGTGGAAACAATCAATCAACTAATCTTTAGTCTAGCAAAGCATGCTGGTGTAGGCCTTCAAGAAATCACTGCGGTGGTATGTTCCGGGAACATGACTATGAGCCACCTTCTTCTAAAGATTGACCCCTTTTTTTTGAGAAGAGAACCTTATGAGCCAATTGCCAACCATTTCCCGGTAGTGGATGCAGCTGAGGCAGGAATTCGGATCAACCCTTCTGGGCTTCTGGCCGTAGTCGGGGGTGTTTCCTCTTATGTCGGCGGGGATATTACCGCTGGTTTGCTCAGCGTTCCTTTGGCCAGAAAGAGCGAAATTTCTTTACTCCTGGATATCGGCACCAATGGGGAGATGGTTCTGGGCAATAAGGATTGGTTGGTTTGCTGCTCCGCTTCAGCCGGACCGGCTTTTGAAGGCAGCGGAGTGAAGGACGGCATGCGAGCGGTCTCTGGGGCAATTGAATCAGTAGAGATAATTCTTAAAGGGTCTAAAGAAGAGGTGAAAGTAATAACCATTGATGGTCAACCACCTCTGGGTATCTGTGGGTCAGGGTATGTGGAACTATTAAATGTTTTTTCGGCTCGCGGAATCATTGACCGGAGTGGTAACTTTGTGGTTTCCAGTCATAGAATCAGAGAATGCCCTGAGGGCCGTGAGTATCTTCTGGTTGAACCGGAGCAGGCTGGCCATGGCCGTTTCAATGCGCGATGTGGCTGAAAAAGCTGGCGTATCGATCAGCACAGTTTCACGCGTGCTCTCTGGCAGCACTCCAGTACGCCCAGAAATCGCGACGCGTGTACTAGCGGCGGCGCGTGACCTGAACTATCGTCCCAATCTGCTCGCTCGCGGCCTGAAAAGCCAAAAGAGCCGTACGCTGGCGTTGCTGCTGCCTGACCTCTCCAATCCTGTGTTTAACACGATCGCCGACGCCGTTCAGGAGCAAGCCTACCAACGCGGGTTCGATCTCTTGATCATGACCTCGCGCCATAGCGCCCAACGCGAAGCAGAGATGTTGGACCGATTGCTGGGACGACGTGTAGCCGGCATCATCTTCCAACGCGTCGAGAATGAACAGACTGCATCTCGCACCTTTCATAGCGATCGTGTCCCTGTTGTGGTCATCGATCGCCAGGTGGCCGACCCAGAATTGCCCTTCGTTGGCGTCGCCAACCATGATGCTGGCTATCAAGCGACCCGTCATTTAATCGAACAGGGGCACCGCGCGATCCTGCATATCTCGGGCCCTTTATCTTTGCAACTTTCCCACGAACGCATCGCTGGCTATCGCAGCGCGCTCGCTTCAGTCGGCAGCGATGCCAGTGCGAACCTCATCATCGAAAGCGATTTCAAGGCGGAAGGAGGGCAACGGGCGATCCGGCAGGCACTGCGAGCCGGCCTGGGTTTCACCGCTGTATTTGCCGCTAACGATATGATGGCGATCGGCGCGCTGACCGAGTTGGTCAAAGAGGGCCGACGCGTACCGCAGGACGTCTCGGTGATTGGCATGGATGACATCTGGGCTGCTGCCTGGACGACACCTGCCCTCACGACTGTCCGACAACCCCTGGTGCGCATGGCTCAGGAGAGCGTCGACTTGCTCGTCGCATTGATCGAGGGACGTCAACTGCGTTC
>JAMWDF010000022.1 GCA_023818865.1 Candidatus Omnitrophota bacterium | reverse complement strand
GTAGCCAGTCCCATCAGTTGTTCTATCAACCTTCTCATCAGGCAAAATAACCGGAACCCTATCCTTGGAAAACTTAACATCCATCTCTTTTTCATCTACTTTCAACTCAACTGCCTTTTTGAAGGCCAGGACGGTGTTTTCAGGATATTTGTAAATCCCCGGTGGGCACATAGCTTAATGTTTTTCATTCCCTCCCTTCAAGGGCTGAGGCAAATTTCAACAGGCAACACGCATTTTCCCTCACTCCTGTTTATAATCCAAAATCAAAGCAGACGGTCTTACAGGTAGGGAAACAGTCAGCCCTTTTTTGCTCAGGAACCGACCAGAAAAACGGTGTGACTTTCCCTCAAGCAAATCGGTAATCAAATATTCTCCATCAGCCTTGAGTGCCTGTAGTTTTAAACAGAACTTTTTTTCCGGATTTTCTTCCCTGCGGAAAACTTGAATCATCCCCTCTCCCCTTTCTGGCAGGTCAAACTGCCAGGCTATCCACGCAGATGGTTCAAGACTATATTCAGTGAGGGGATAATAATCACCAAAGAAACACCTGGCAACTTTCCTGTGGATAACCGCCAGTTTACGCCAGAGTTCCCTGTCAACATCTTCCCGCCTCGGGTCAACATCAAATGCCAGACTGGGGCACAGGCAGCTGGCAAACTGGTAGTAGTCCACATTAATCAAACCTGTTCCAAAGTAAGGAATCCAGAAGGATAGGCCGTAAGTGATTCCCTGGTTTGCATTTATTCGAGCATATTTCGTCTTTCCCTTATCAGCGAGAAATCCCGTGTAATCGGTCCGCCAAAGCGGAACTGCCCGGCGCAATGATTCCAAGTCGTTGCGCCTGCCGCCGGAAGCGCAGACATCTATCAACAGATCGGGTCTTTGCCGGCGCAGGGTATCCCACAAGGCAAGGTGGCCAGTAACATGCTTGATTTCGGTAATACCCTGTCTATCTGGGGCATCTTTGGCCCGCCAGTATAAAAGTGGGTCCAGATTAAAATCTTCTCGGTAGATATCAATTTCTTCGCTTTTGAGCAGGCCTCCTATTGTTTTTATGACCCAGCGAACAACCCGGGGATTGCTAAGATTCAGCAAGTAATTCTCAAAGAAATGTGACTGTTCTTTATCTCTTGCCGGCGGGTTAAGAAGCCATTCAGGATGATTCTTATAAAGCCAGGTACCAGGTCTCACCCTTTCCGGCTCAAACCAAAGTATCGTTTTCAGCCCCTTTTTATGGGCGTGCTCGCTGGCTTCTCTGACCCCTTTCGGATAACGGCGCCTGTCCGGTTTCCAGGTGCCGGTAAAGTCCCAGCTTGGATACCCAAGGACAAGAATCCCAGCCTCACAGTCATACCAACCAGCGTCTATCCATAAAGCGTTAATGGGAACATCTATTCTCTCATACTCGTCCAGCATTGCCTTCACCGAATAAACATTGTTAATGCCATAAGGAATAGAAGAAAACCAATTGAACGCGGCCAGTATAGGTTCTGGCAGTTTTCCGCCAGGCCTGGGAATATTGTAAGTGACCATCCATCGCCGCCAGATATTCTGGCTCTGAATTCTTTCGCCCTGGTAGAACAGTAAGGCGATTAACGGAGTTCGCACTTCCTCGCCGGGATTCAGTCTAAAATGAGTAAGCTCCTGGCCTGCATACAAGCGTATCTGGCCTGTCCTTTGCCTCTTGAAGCCAGCAGACCACTGACCGGTCCAGCCGATGGCCATAATAATCCCTGCCCCAGACCATTCCAGGTTGAAAAAAGGCAAATGCGCGTTGCAAGAACGGCCGCCAGATGTGGCAATATATACTGAAGAACCTGGAGCCAGTTCTTTCTTCAGCGGACGATAGTCCTCTGCCGTACATAGAGAACCTTTGGCATAATGGAGAACCGGCCTCCCAACACTTTTGGCCTCACCCAGCTCACCCCGACTTAAAAGAATATCAACAGGCAGGAGGTTTTCAATGACTGGCGTGTCCTTCTTTCCGGTATTTTTCAGATATAAAGTCCATTCAACAACCGGAAAATCTCGGTAGGTTATTGCCTCACATCGGATAACCAACCCTGTAGATAGGTCGGTATATCTCCCGGTTAGTTTCAAACGGTTCTCGTCTATACTCTCCACTGAATTCTTCCTTTCCCATTCTGGTAGGAGTTCACCCAATGATTTTTTCCGGTAGATAAAAGAGAAAGGGACTCCCTGCTTAAGATACTTTTCTGTCCAAGCAGAAGTTACCGCTTCCATGTTTTTATCCTTTGTCAATATTCAGAAAAACACATCCTCTGGCTCTAGAACGACGCTTACCCCGGGCCTTATGCGGCTATACTTTTCTCTGCACTATAAAAAACTTGAGTTCGCTCCTCAGCTTTCAAGTTTAACTATCCTTGGAAATTCACCTCATATCTTCCCAGATTCGCACCAGCCTAAAACCGCTGAAAAAAGCGGCCTTGCCTGACTGAAAAATATCACCCTGAGAGAAAATCCGCAAGTAAGAAAAGGGTAGGCGGAAAGAAGTGTCTAGCTTCTTGCCGGAAAAATATGGCATTAGCTCATTAAAATGCTACCTATTAGGTTCCAAAAAGAGAGGCTTTGGGGTAAGCGTAAGTTTTAGGCAACCATCGGTGGAGGGGGAGACAATCCGAGCGGTGAAAGGCCTGCCAGGGGAAGAGGGGTTTGTTCCGACCACAACCAAAGGCGTTTCTGTCAACAGATATTCACCCTGGAAAAGTGGAAGACATGCTGTGACAGCTGGTTCCTTCTCGCCAGGTAGATACCGCCGGCCGTCGTCATACCAGAGCCCATAGACCGGCCGGTCTCTAACCATAAACTTATATGCATATACTCCTTGTCCCAAGTTCAGCGGCTTAACCTCCGAGAAATCCCCTATCTTTTGGACCACTAAGCGCAGAGCCTGATAGGCTGGCCGGGGCGTAGCCGGTTTTGCAGGAATGCCTACAGTGTCAACCAATCCCTGAAACGCTACGGTCCCGGTGATGGTGGGAACAGCAGAGAATATACCTTCATCTTTTAAGTTGCCGATGTTTATACCAGCCAATCCCTCAGCCATAGCCAGCACTACCTTTTTGACCAGGCCTTTCGCCTGTTCTGCCCGGAGCCAGGCAATTGCCTCAGCGTGTTTGGGATGATTGGGCTGGGACAGAGCTCTTAAAGTGGTTTCAATGGCTGGCTTCTGCGCCTCGGTATAAGGCGGCACCGGTACATCCCAAAACATCATTGGCGAAGCTGTGTAGTTGACATCGCCTACCCAGATCGGCTTTTCATAACCATATTGTTGCATCGTTTGACGCAAGAATCTGGCCATTCCGCTAATCTCGCTCCAATCGCTCAGACTGTGAAATTCCACGATGTCAAATAGTTCCGGATGGGCTAATAATTCCCGGATTTCCTCCAGATACCGCTCGCTGGTTTGCCGACGCTTGTTCGGCATAGCCGCCAAAGTGGTTGGGATATCCTTCGGGTCAGGATGACCTTCAAACACCCCAGCCAAGAAAAATCCAATCAAAATAACCTTGGCTTGCGGGTTGGCCTGTTTGATTGTTGGATAGGCGATTCTTAGAAGTTTTAAGTATTCTTCCAGGGTCCCTTGCCAGAAACCAGTCCCCCACTCTGCCTCTATCTCCCAATACTCAATGGGATAAAGCAGCCCCGGCAGGTGGTCTGGATGGTTTGGGTCATACCGCTGGACTAACGCCCTCAGGTAAGCCTTGTAGTCCTCTATGTATTCAGGTTTTGGCAGCGAGCTACCCCCGCCAATAGATTTTACCGGCTGGCTGGAGGCCCAAGGGTTCATAGATTTGACATAGATATGAAAATGGCGGAACCCAGCCCTTTGGTATTCCAGAATTAGCTGATCAATTTCGTCCCAGTGATATTTGTGTTTACCAGCCACAGGCGGTTTCGGCTCAATATCGCCCCAGCTAAACCCCTTACCCATCGGTTTAGCCCACTTGACGCCTGTCCTGGCAAACACTTCGGCAAACCCAGGAATTATATACTCCACCCCGATGGCAAAACGGGCCTGCTGGTTCTCATGTCCCTGGGATGATGCTGAGAGGCTTGAATCTCTGGCTAACGGCCCTGCGGCCACGGCTAATGACACAAATAGTAGGACTGTGAGGAGCTTTAAAGAACCAGGTAAAATGATTATTGTTGTGTCAAGGCTCTTTGCGAAAATTCTTCCTATCCTTTTGTTAGCCTTCAGTCCCTTCACCGCGATACCTTATTGCACAATTTTCTAACTGCTATCTTCAGCTTATTATACCCGTTTAATTGCTCTCAAACAAAACAGTTTCTTCTTCCGCCTCAATGAAAACTGGTTAAAGCCTCTTCAGAAAAATTTGACCTTACCAAATACTTCAATACCGATGGGAGAATAAAAGAATTAAGAACGCAGTTGAATCCTAAAAGGGAAACTTATCGGTTAGAGAGAAACCGTCAATGTCTGAGGAGTTTTTCCGTAAAATATAAGTCCACTGTATTCCGGGTGAGAATAGATATAATCCAGAACAATTTTATCTCCAGATACTCCTAAATGTTTGTCTTGAAAAGTATATTCTTCGCAGAGACACTTGCTAATAAATCACTCAAAAATTCTTATGATTTCTATGTTTTAATCAGAAAGTTATAAAGCTCCTCCATCTTTTTCGAGCCTTCTATTGCAATATATTTTTTTAGATTTTACATACCTTGAAAGCAAAATTGGCAGATAGGTCTTATTTTTCTCTATCGGAGCAATATCATCAATGGAGAAGAAGGGCAGGTTTCTTACTGAGTTCATTATAATTCTTGCTTTAGCCGCTTCGTTTCTTTCCATTTGCTAAAGTATAGGGTAAGAAACGCAGCGTCAAGTTTCTCCAGTCATACGGTGTTATTCCCAAAACAGGAGAGTATTTAAAGGTGGATTGAAAAACCTTTATTCCTTCAGGAGCTGCGGGCATCTTTCTATATCAGTATTGGGAAAGCCACAATGGCACAGGGTCAGCCATAAAATGCGTTCTTCTGATCAACCGCCATAGCCTTTCTTCTTTAACTGCTCTGAAAGAATTGTCCGCGTAAAGATTTCTTGCCTCATCAGGGTCTTCTTGCAGATTGAAAAGCTGACCATATTCAATGCCTGCTGCTGGATAAAGATTGAGCTTCCATTGCTTACTTCTTAGGGAAACTACGGCAGTATAGGGGCCAACAAGAGAGGTAAAAATCGGCTTTACCTCGTGCATTTCTGCGTATATTTCGTCTCTGCCAATGTTTTCGCCTTTACCAATTTTATCAGCCCAGTTTATACCCTGAACGCCTGGATTTACATCTATCCTGAGAAAACCAGCAAGCGTGGGATAGACATCAACCAGCTCAATAAGTCCATCTATCCGCGTCCCGGCGCACCTGCTACCTGGAAGTTTCATCATCAATGGCACCTTTAATAGTTCGTCACAATGAATAGACGGCTTCCGTAAGAGGCCGTGGTTTCCAAGGAATTCTCCATGGTCAGAAGTGAATAAAATCAGGGTATCATCATAAATTCTTGTGTCCTTCAATGTCTTAACAAGCAGGCCGACACAATCATCTATCAAACTGATGCTAGCAAAATAATAGTGAACAATTCTTCTTTGAATCTTGCTACTATACTTCTTTGTCTCCCCGATAGCACTTCTTGCTGGCTCAGGAACAAGACAACCTTCCACACCACCTTTTTCTTCAGGTAAAGGGATATCCCTTTCATCATACCTATTAATCTGGTCTATAGGCGCTTCAAAAGGATGGTGAGAAGCGATGAACGAACAAAAGACAAACCACGGGTTTTCGTCTTTCCATTCTTTTATGAAAGATTCTGCCTGTCTTGCGATAAATGTTGTGTGATGGGCCTGGGAAGGATATGGGGAACTACTAATTACCCGTGTCTGAATATCTAAATGAAAAATAGGGGGCTAATAACAGACTTAGCCCCAATTAGCATCCTGTCATGAGAAGACTAACAATAGGGATTGCCAGGCACTGAGTGATTAGCAGAGATGGACCAATTAGACCTGGACGCCATTGCGGTGGTCACCCCGGTGCCCACCCATTATGAGTGTAGCTTCCAGGCACAAGAACCCTTGACAGAATATCTGTTTTGTGGTTTAATAATTTTAGAATGAAGCCTTGCCTGCTGATGTGGTCAATGAGACATAGGGGAAGTAGGGTCCGTGGTCAGTTGCCTGTGGGTTACGGTGATTTTGTTCCTGCCAAAAAGGAGGTGTCTGATGTTTAGGTCACACTATCTTGGTCAGCCTGGCTTTACCTTAATTGAGCTTCTGGTGGTTATCGCTATCATCGCTATTTTAGCCGCGATGCTTTTGCCTATGCTTGACCGGGCCAGACAGGAAGCGCATAAGAATCGCTGCATTACTAACCTGAAAAGCATCCTGATGGCGGTGCATCTTTATGCAATGGACTATGACAGTAACGCGCCTATGCTTCAACTGGCCAGTCCAGGACTCCAGTTACCAGAAACTTTTGACTATGTCTGGCAGTATCTCCTGGCCCCTTATCTTGGCCGGAAAGACCTGCCGCCTTTAGGCAGCGCTTCTTTGTGGAAAACCATGGACGTTTTCTGTTGTCCGGCTGGTCCGTTTAACTACGGCTGGAATGCCTGGATAGGGGGCAGAACACCGGAATACCAAATAGGTTCTTCTGCTAACCAGGCTTATAGCCTGAAGATGCCGCCTGGACCAGGAAAATGGAAAAGGCTTCAGTATCCATCAGAAACCATTGTTGTTTTTGATAACCATCTCCGCGGAGTTCATGATAACTGGGACTGGTTCTTCTACTACTTCCTAAAAGTATACAGCGGGCTAAACACCGCGGAAAAATACTGGTCTCATCACCCCCCTGGCGGGTTGAACTTCGGCTTTGCTGATGGGAGCGCTAAATGGATTTGCTGGAAACATACTCGCTGGGAAAGAACTGGGCACGCCTATTCTCCGGCAAGTTTTCCCAATAACTCCACGACCCCGATTCAGGCCTCCACCGGGGAATGGCTTCGATTTTACTGAGCAAGAAGGAGAAAAAATGAAAGGAAAAGGCTTCACCCTGATTGAATTATTAGTAGTGATCGCGGTGATTGCTATCCTGGCCGCGCTGCTTCTGCCAGCGCTTTCCAAAGCCAGAGAAAAAGCCAGACAGGCAACTTGCCTTAACAACCAGAAACAACTGATTTTGGCGTTGAAAATGTATGTTCAGGACTATAACGGTTATGCCCCACCTGGAGCCCAGATTCCCCCGGATTATACCGCACCCTGGTGGTATTACGACGAGGTCTTTGGCAAATACACTAATGGCCAGGCAAGAAAAACCCTGTTGTACTGCCCTTCCTCCACTAGGAAGAAACCGCCGGCTGCTTTCTCTATTATGGCCTGGTACCAGTTTATCTACGCTACTACCTCGGCTTCCGGCATGGAAAGGTATGTGGCTAACACTTCCAACGCTTCCACGGCTATTGTTTTTGCCGATTGCTACCAATATGCAGGCCAATATACCAGGTTGGACGAGTATAAATGGACACAACCGCTCACTCCAGCCAATGCCGCCAAGCAGGCAGATATGTACCGCCACAATGATGGTATCTGTGTAACCTTCTGGGATGGGAGCGGCCGGTGGATGAGTCGGAAAGAAGCCCAGAGTAATCCTCAGTACTGGACCAGGGAAGCCTATTAGAGAGATTCAGGGGGGAGAAAGTCTCCCTTCTAAGTCATAGTTATCGCTGGCCACAATTTTGACAGGCAAGATTACTCCTGGCTTGAGTTCTCCTTCTCTGATCCGAACCAGTCCATCTATCTCCGGCGCGTCAAACTCAGTTCTACCAAACCAGCCCTGACTGCTCTTTCCTTCAACCAAAACCAGCAGTTTCTGGCCAACCTTTTCTCTCAGTTTCTTTCGGGAAATTTCTCTCTGAAGAGCCAGAAGAAACCTTTTTCGCTGCCGGATCAAGTTCCCGGGAATCTGGCCTCTGTCTTCATAAGCTGGAGTACCTTTCTCCCGGGAAAAACCAAAAATACCAACCCGGTCCAACCTGGTTTCCTTTAAGAAATTCACCAGATAGTCAAAGTGCCTCTCTGTCTCCCCGGGAAAACCAACCAGAAAGGTACTGCGTAAAGCCACACCCGGTAGTTTCTTTCTCACCTCTTCCACTATTTTTCGGCCATCTATGACTGGCCGACCCATTTTTTTCAACATCTCCGGGTGCGCATGCTGGAAAGGCAGGTCTAAATAGCGACAGAAACATCGGTATTCCTGCATAATTTCCAGCACCTCTGGGGTAAGATGAGCCGGATGGAGGTAAAGCAAGCGAATCCAGGGAAAGCCTATCCCAGCCAATTTCCTCAAGAGAAAAGCCAGGTCTATTTTCCCTGGCAAGTCTCTACCGTACAAGGCAGTATCCTGAGCGACCAAAATTAGTTCTTTTGTTCCCTGGCCGTAGAGAGCCTGGGCTTCTGTTAGAATTTGTTCCAGCGGATAGCTGCGGCCTGGTCCGCGTAAAGAAGGAATGAGACAGTAACGACAACGGTGGCTACAGCCTTCACTGATTTTCAGGTAGGCGTAGAAAGGGGTAGTAACCAGTCTGGGGTAAAGAGTTTTCTGGGAAAAGGTTTCCAGGGAAACCCTGAAAACCGGCTTGCCAGAAAAACATTCTTTCAAAGCTACCACGACCTGGGCTGGGTCTCCGGTGCCCACCAAGCCATCTATGCCTTTGTTTTTCTTTAGCCGGTGGCCCAGTCGCTGAACTAGACAACCAGTGACCAGAATCTTCTGTTTCTTTCTTTTTGACTGGAGAAGGGTGCGTAAATACCGTTTTGATTCAGATACCGCCTCTTTCAGGAAGGCGCAGGTGTTCAAGATCACCACTTCTGCTTCTTCCGGCTGGCTGACCACCCCGTAACCTCTTTCCGCCAAAAGACCGAGTATCTGTTCAGAATCAACCAGATTCTTCGGGCAGCCAAGGCTAATCAGACAAACAGTTTTCATGAAGAGAGGATGAAGAAAGAGGTTAGTCGTTATTTTGCTTAAGAACTTCTCTCGGTTTGCCTTCCCGGTAAGGACCGACAATCCCTTCTTTTTCCATCTTTTCAATCAACCCAGCAGCCTTGTTAAAGCCAATCTTCAGCCGGCGCTGGAGCATAGAAATAGAAGCAATCTTGGTATCCAGGACAATGCGTTTAGCCTGATTGTAAAGGTCTGTTTCTTGATGATTCATCTGAATGGCGGAAAATGTTTCTTCCTCTTCTTCCGGCACTTCCAGAATTTCCATCTGGTATTCAGCCTGTTTCTGGTCCTTCAGGTAACTGCAGAGGTTCTCAATCTCTTCATCAGAGATAAAACAGCCCTGGATGCGTAAGGGCCGGGAACTGCCTGGGGGAGTAAATAGCATATCCCCTCGTCCCAAAAGCTTCTCTGCCCCGATATTGTCCATGATAGTTTTAGAGTCAAACCGGGAAGGCACCTGGAAAGCAATCCGGCAGGGAAGGTTGGCTTTGATTACTCCGGTAATGACATTAACCGAGGGCCGCTGAGTCGCCAGGATAAGATGAATACCTGCAGCCCGGGATAACTGCGCCAGACGGATGATACTGTTTTCAATTTCATTCCGGGCAATAATCATTAAATCAGCCAGTTCATCAATCACTACCACAATATAGGGCAACGGATCATCCTTATACTGAGCGTTGAAACTTTCAATGTTTCTCACCTTTTTTTCGTTAAAGAGACTGTATCTTCGTTCCATTTCAGCAATCAGCCACTTCAGGGCGACCACGGCCTGTCTGATCTTGGTCACCACTGGCACCAGAAGATGGGGTAACCCATCATAGAAAGTCAGTTCTACCATCTTCGGGTCAATCATCAAGAACCGAACTTCTTCCGGAGAGGCCTTGTAAAGAAGGGAGGCAATCAGGGAATTGATGCAGACGGTCTTCCCTGAGCCGGTGGCACCAGCAATCAGTAGATGCGGCATTAGTTTTAGGTCAGAGACAATCGGTCGGCCCATAACATCCTTACCAATGGCGACTGTTAGTTTAGAACGGCTGGTGACAAACTCCTTACAGGTAAGGATTTCTCGGAGGTAAATGATAGAGATATCCCGGTTGGGAACTTCTATCCCCACAGTTGACTTACCAGGAAGAGGGGCAACAATTCTGATGGTGGTGGTTTTTAAACTCATAGCGATATTATCCTGAATGCTGTGGAGCCGGGAAACCTGAATGCCTGGGGCTAACTGGAGTTCATACATGGTGACCCGTGGACCCTGGTTAATCTGAACAATCTCTCCCTCAATCCCAAACTCCGAAATTGTCTCCTCAATCACCTGGACGCATCTATCCAAGTCTTCTCTGGTCTCTTTCTGGGTGGGGCTGCCAATCTTTAAGAGGTCTAAAGGCGGCAACTTAAATCCGGAACTGGTCCTGGCTGACCTGGTTCGCACTGGTGCTTTAGCCAGGGCAGTTTCTCCCACTGGTTCTGCCGGGGTGATAACAGGGCCGGTTGTCCCTGAGACAGAAGAGACAACTGGTCTCTTTGGCTCCGGAGCCGGCAAGTCTATTTTCTCCTGTTTTAAGGAAGGTTTGGGCAGAGGAGGTAAAACCATTTTTTCCCGGTGCCAGCGCCAACTTTCACTGATGAACTCCACGATGGGAGAGACGAGAACCCGGTGGCCCAGACCAACCAGGCCCAGACCAGTCAACCCCAGCACCAAGTAAACCCCTCTGGCGCCAAACCACTGGCTAAGAAGCTGACCGATAACTATGCCAGCTAGACCACCTTTTTCCGTAGGCCCTGCTTCTCCCAGAGAAAAGATGGCTGCACTTACCAGGATTAAACCAATCAGGCTGGCCAGTTCCCGCTTCCAGGACTGTAATTCTGCCCAGAGAGCACTCCAGCCCAGGACCATCAGAAGAAAAACAGACAAATAAGCGCTGGAACCGAGAAAAAATACCAGGACTCCGGCGATATGAGCGCCGAAAGGACCGCCAAAATTCTTCGGAGCTGAAGGTGGATAGCCAGCCTGACAAAAAGAAAAAGTGGCATCATACGGGTTGTAAGTCCACAGGCACAGTAAAACAAACAAGCCTATGCCGAAAAGCACTACTCCTTTCACCCAGCGTTCCAAATCCTTTCCAGTCATGGCAGGTCATTCCACAGCATTTCCACAATTTCCACAAAAAGACTATCATACCAGGCCTCTTTTGACAAGGCCGGAAGGCCTGGCTTGACAACCACCGGTCGGCTCTGTTATCTTAAGGGGACACTGAAAGGTAACCCGCCGGGGTAGCTCAGTGGTAGAGCGCAGCCCTGAAAAGGCTGGCGTGGGCAGTTCGATTCTGCCCCCCGGCAAAGCAACAAGGTAGCTAAACGCTCTCAGAAAATATGTCCCTGAAATAATCTCATTTAGCAGGTCCGCTCAGGTAAAATATGGACTACTATGCCGAACTCCTGGGTCGTCTGAGAAGCCTTAACCCTGGCACCCGCTATTTTATCAATCGTCTGTTCAACGCGGAAAAGTTTGCCTTTCTGGAAAACTGTGTTGCCCGACTCCGACAGATAAATGAACTGGAACCAACAGTCAGTCAGTTATCTAATGAAAAACTGGCTGAGCGCACCCGGCAGTTAAAACAAAAGTTTAGTGACGGAACCAGCCTGGATGACCTTCTGGTGGAAGCCTTGGCCCTCGTAAGGGAGTCTTCTAAGAGAACCATCAATCTTCGGCACTTTGATGTTCAGTTAATTGGCGGTATGGTGCTTCACCAGGGTAAGGTAGCGGAGATGGCCACTGGTGAAGGGAAAACCTTGGTGGCAACACTGCCCCTCTATTTGAACGCCTTGACTGGTAAGGGTGTTCACCTGGTCACGGTTAATGATTACCTAGCCAAGAGGGATACCCAGTGGATGGGGCCCATCTTCCATCTTCTCGGCCTTTCAGTAGGTTGCATCATTGCTTATCGTGATGAAAGAAGCGCTGGAGCCACGCCAGGATTTATTTTTGACCCTACCTATATGCCAGCCGACTCCCGTTTCCTTTATCTCCGCCCGGCCACAAGAAAAGAGGCTTACCAGTGTGACATTACTTATGGAGTGGGTAGCGAGTTTGGGTTTGATTACCTGCGCGACAATATGGCTGTCCACCAGGACCATCAGGTTCAAAGACCTCTTCATTACGCCATCATTGACGAGGTGGACAGCATTCTGATTGACGAAGCCCGGACTCCGTTAATTATCTCCGGACCCTCAGAGGAATCTCCCCAACTTTATTACCAGATTGACCGACTGGTGAGGAAACTGGTCCGGGACACTGATTACCTCTTAGATGAAGAAGCCCAGACAGTCGCTCTTACCGATGAAGGCATCCGCAAATGCGAACGCTTACTGGGAATTCAGAACCTTTATGATGGTCTCCATACAGAACTGGTGCATCATATCAACCAGGCCTTGCGAGCTCACTCATTCTTCAAGCGGGATAAAGAGTATGTAGTGAAGAATGGCCAGGTCATCATCGTGGATGAGTTTACCGGTCGGCTGATGCCAGGCCGGCGCTGGAGCGATGGACTCCACCAGGCAATTGAGGCCAAAGAGGGAGTGAAGATTGAGAGCGAGAACCAGACCTTAGCCACTATCTCTTTCCAGAACTACTTCCGCCTTTATCAGAAGATTGCCGGCATGACCGGCACCGCCCTCACGGAAGCGGTTGAGTTCAAGGAAATCTATAAACTGGATGTCATCGCCATTCCCACCAACAGGCCTTTACGCCGGACTGAATATGACGACGAGATTTACCGAAGTGAGAAAGAAAAGTTTAATGCGGTGGTAGAGGAAATTAAAAGCATGCATAGCCAAGACCGGCCGGTCCTGGTAGGGACCATCTCCATTGAAAAAGCAGAAAAGTTAAGCCGGATTCTTCACCACCATGGCCTGCCTCACCACGTACTCCACGGAAAAAACCATGAGGCAGAAGCGGCTATCATTGCCCAGGCTGGCCGTCCTGGGGCAATCACCATTGCCACCCAGATGGCTGGTCGGGGAGTAGACATCATCCTTGGCGGAAACCCTGAGATTCTGGCTAGAGAAGAAACCATTCAGAACATTCGGGCAAAGATAACTGGTAGCCAACCCCAGGTGAATCCCCGAGCCTTCCTTGAGGTAATTAACGAACTGGAGGCGAGTTATAAGAAGAGGCTGGAGGAGATTGAACAGGCATTCCGCCCCACTCTGGAAAACCTGAAAAAAGTAATGGTGGAGAAAGAGAAATGTTTCTCCAGTCTTGATCAAAAAGTCCGGGAGACATTTGAACGGAATTTGTTTCTCTACCACGGAGCAGCAGAATTCCAGCGGGCGGAACCTCGTCTGAAAAAACTTCTGGAAAAGTATCAGGAAGCCGAAGGAGCTCACGACCAGGCCCAGGCTGAATATAAGGATAGACCAGAGAAGCTGAAAGATTACAAGGAAAACATGAATCGGGCCTATCGGGAATGGGATAGCTTCCGGGAATCATTGAGACACCGCTTTGGCATAGTGAGTAGAAACCAGATTCAGGATAAGGCCGGGCTTTTTGTTCAGACCTTAGAAAAACCGCCAGCCAGATTAGAAGCAGCCAAGAAGTCTCTGGAGAGAGAGCTGCGGGAGTATCTGGAGAGCCTCCAACAATACCAGGCTACCATCCAACCACTTCTCACCCCGGAAATCCTTTCCAGCAAACCTGGCCGGACATTCCAGCAGCAGACAGGTCATTACCAGCAGCTCCTCCAACGCCTGCAGCAGGCCCTAAGTGAGAGCAAAACCATAGAGGCACTTAAAGAAATTTTACAGCAGCATCTCTCCCAGGAAACAACTGCCTACCGGTCTTACATGGACTCCCTGGAGAATCTGGAGAAAGAGATTTTCTCTTTTCTGGGAGGAAATGATTACCGACAGGCAGAAGAGGCTTACCGGAAAGCCCTTCAGGAATATGAAAAAGCAGCGGCTGAGCATCAAAAGGCGCTCTCTACGGCCCGGGAAGATTACGAAAGAGCCCGCAGCCAGCAGGAGCTGGAATGGCAAAAGGCCAAAGAGGAACTGGAGAAAAGCCCCAAAGAATTTAAAGAGTTGTATGAAACCATCCTGGAAAAGTATCGGGCTCCCTGGCTGAAAGACCACCAGCGGGTGGTAGAGGCTGGGGGATTGCATGTTATCGGCACCGAACGGTATGAATCGCGCCGCATTGACAATCAGCTAAAGGGTCGGGCTGGCCGCCAGGGTGACCCTGGGTCATCTCGCTTTTACCTCTCTATTGAGGATGACCTTTTGCGCATCTTTGGGGCGGAAAGACTCACCGGAATTATGTCTTCCTTGCCTGAAGGAGATAAAATTACTCATCCCCTGATCACCAAGACCATCAACAATGCCCAAAAAAAGGTAGAAGCCAGAAATTTTGAAATTAGAAAACAATTGCTGGAGTTTGACAATGTTCTTAATGACCAGCGGAAAATCATCTATTCATTAAGACAAGACATCCTTGAGGGCCGGAATCTGGAAGATTATCTAAGGCAGTTCGTTGAGGAAGTGGTGGATAATCTTTTCCAGCAGTTTTTTGAGGAAAATGCGCCGATTGAGGCGTGGAACCCAGAAGGCTTCCAGACATACCTGAGGACTAACTTCGGCTTAGGTATGGATGTTAAGAAACCAGAAGTGCCAGCCCAGTATCCAGCTTGGCGGGACACTCTCTCCCAGGAGGTAAAGAACTTATTTCTCCAAGCTTACCAAGAGAAGAAGAGCCAGTTGGGAGCGCTTCTGGATGAGATTGAAAAGATTATCATGCTTCAGGTGCTGGATGCTAAGTGGCGCGGACATCTTCGCAGTCTGGATGAACTGCGGGAAGGCATCAGTCTGCGAGCTTACGCCCAGAAGGACCCTCTGGTGGCTTACAAGCATGAGGGATACGCCCTCTTCCAGGAAATGCTATCTGGAGCCAGAGAGGAAATTCTGGCCGGGATTTTGCGGGTCCAACTGGCAGAAAGACCTCTGGCGATGGACAGAAAACCGGTTGTCCGAGCCGCTAGTTATGTCCATCAGACCATGAACCAGTTCGCCTCTCCACCCAAGGAACCTGACCAGCCGTCTTTGCCGGCAGAAACCAGCCACCCACCCCCGGTCAGGGTATCTCAGCCCCAGATGCCACCCCAGTTTGCCGGAAAGAAAGTCGGTCGGAATGACCCGTGTCCCTGTGGGAGTGGAAAGAAGTATAAGAAGTGTTGTGGAAAATCCGTGTAAAAACCCGGGAAATCTTGATGGATAATGAACAGCTCCTGGAGATCTGGGAAAAGGTTCAGACCCGAGTGGCTTTTAGAATTGGTAACAGCCGAGCAGTGGAGGTCTGGATTAAACCGGTTCACCCGCAATGCCTTGAAGACCAAACACTTACCTTGATGCTCCCTAACCGCGCCTTCTTCAAGGGATTTAATGCTTTCCTCCAGCCAGTTATAGAGGCTTGGGCAGAGATTCTCGGATACAAGCCAAACGTTCAGTTTTCTTATGAAGACGAGACTACCCCGCCCAAAATTCCCAGCAGTAATCTCAATCCTGACTATATTTTTGAAACCTTTGTCGTTGGTCCCTCTAACCGGCTGGCTCACGCGGCCGCTCTTGCTGTTTCTCAGAGTCCAGGTACAGCTTACAATCCGTTGTTTATTTATGGCGGGGTTGGTTTAGGTAAGACCCATCTAATGCAAGCAATTGGTCATTATAGCGAGCAACAAAAGAATATTCGTTCGGCCTACTTACCTTGTGAAGTCTTCGTCAATGCCTTCATCCAAGCCATCCAGAACAAGAGCACTGTCCAATTTCGCAATCGCTTTCGTCATCTGGATATTCTACTTTTAGACGATATCCACTTTATTGCTGGGAAAGAAGGTACTCAGGAAGAATTTTTCCATACCTTCAATGCCCTCTATGATGCCAGAAAACAAATTATCCTTTCCAGTGACCGGCCACCAAAAGAGATTGTTCAGTTAGAAAAGAGGCTGGTTTCCCGGTTTGAGTGGGGGCTAGTGGTAGACATTCAGCCGCCTGATTTTGAAACCAGAGTGGCTATATTGAAGAAAAAATGTCAGTTACGGTCTTTGACTCTCCCTGATGAGATTATTTTTTTCCTGGCTGATCAAATTAAAGAGAACATCAGACTTTTGGAAGGAGCCCTGACCCGCCTTCTTGCTTTCTCCTCATTGTTAAACCAAGAGATTAGCCTGGATTTAACCAAAGAAGTTGTTAGAGGCTTATACCAGAAGGAAAAGAAAAACATTACCTTAGGAAACATTATGGATAAGGTGTGCGAGTTTTTCCATATTTCTACTCACGAGCTAACTAGTCGCAAAAGGAGAAAGGATATCTTAATTCCCCGCCAAATCGCTATGTTCTTAGCCAGGGAATTCACCGACTATTCACTTATGGCTATTGCTGAAGAATTTGGCGGTAAAGACCACACTACAGTTATTCATGCCTATCGGAAGATTAAAAACCGGATCACCACCGATAGCTATCTGGCTGGAGTAGTGGAGCGGATTAAGAGAGAATTGCATAGTTGATTTATCCACAATTTTTCGGTAAACTAAGTTTTGAGAATGACAAAATTTGAACAAATTTTCCCCAAAAAATTGTCTCTTATTTCTTCTATGACTAAGGAGGAATAATGGAGTTCACAGTAGAAAGGAAAAAATTTTCCGAACATTTGGATACAGTTTCCTCTGTTGTTCCTGCCAAACCGACTATAGTTTCTTTATCCTGTGTTTTACTTGAAGCTAAAGATACAGAACTTACTTTGACAACTACTGATTTGGAAACCACCATTAAAACTTCTCTGCAGTTAACCCCAACCAAGAAAGGCACTACCCTTCTTCCAGCAAAGAAAATACTTTCACTGATTAAGCAGCTAACCGATGATGAAATTAAATTTTCATCTAGTGAAAACCAGGTAAGCCTTCAAACCTCTAGTTCTGTTTATCACTTTTTTCCGATGAATTCAGAAGACTTCCCTAAACTGCCGAAATTTTCTGGCGGAGTTTCTCTAACTTTGGATGCTGCCCTTCTTAAGGAAGCAATTATCAAGACAAAGTTCTGTATTTATCCAGAAGAGCCAAGACCCCATTTTCGGGGGGCTCTTCTGGATGTTAAGGAAGACAAATGGAATTTAGTGGCCACTGACACCAGGCGTTTAGCTTTATATCAAAAAGACCTACAGGGAAAATTAAGCCAACCTGTTAAGTGTCTGTTACCCCACCGCGTTCTAAATTATTTAAGCAGTCTTCTGGAAACAGGAGAAGTAGAAATCAGTGTGGGAAAAAACCAGATTTTCCTGAAGATTAACAACACTTATGTAATTTCTCAACTTTTGGAGGGAAATGAAGACTTTCCTGACTATTGGAAGGTTATTCCTGAAGAAAGTAAGCAACGCTTGGCTAAATTAAATAAAGAAGAATTTGAAAGTGTAATGAAGAGAATCACTTTGTTTACCTCAGAAAGGTACAATAAGGTGAAATTCGTTTTTTCTCGCGGGAAGCTTTCTCTGAGTGTGAGTAACCCAGAAGTAGGCGAAGCCCAGGAAAAGATATCCATAGATTATACCGGTGAGGACCAACCCATTGCCTTCAACCCCGATTATATCATCCAGTTTCTTCAGAGTGTCAGCAGCGAGAAAATCTTGATGGGCTTTTCCACCGACAAAAAGCCAGTGTTGATGAGAGCGGAGGATAGCCAAGAATATCTGTATGTAGCGATGCCCCTGAAACTTGATTGAGAAGATGGAAATAGAAAGGATTGATAGTATTCTTCAGCGCCTCCTGAATATTCCTCAGGTTGATTCAGAAACCCTGGAGAGAACCTTAGAGCCAGATGTCCTTTGGGGCCGGACAGTGAATAAGTATTTGGCTGCCCATTCTTATGTTGACCAGGTGAAAGGCGACACTCTGATTGTTAAAGTGGATAGCTCAGTTTATCTCCAGGAACTAAGAATGAGCCAGAAGCAGCTAGAAGAATCAATCAGGAAAAAGAGCCAGGGACAGTACACCCGGTTGAGATTTATCCTGTAAGGGGAGAAACTATGTTTCAAGATTCAATTGTTGCCTTGGTCACGCCTTTTAAGCAGGGTGAATTTGACGCTGAAGCCTACCGAAAATTGATTGACTTTCAAATCAGTCAGGGAACATCAGCCATTCTAACTTGTGGTTGCACTGGCGAACCAGCCACTATGACTCACCAGGAACATTGCCAGATTATCCGGTTTACTGTGGAAGCAGTTAACCGGAGGGTGCCGGTAATCGCCGGGACTGGTTCAAATAATACCAAAGAAGCAATTACTTTAACCCAGTGGGCAGAAAAAGCTGGGGCTGACGCAGCCTTATTGATTACCCCATACTACAACAAACCAGTACCGGCTGGTCTTTATCAACACTACAAGGCAGTGGCAGAAAGTGTTTCCTTGCCGATTATTCTTTATAATGTTCCCTCACGGACCGGTATCTCTATTCTGCCGGAGACAGTGGCGGAACTGGCGCAAATAAAGAATATTATCGGAATTAAAGAAGCCAGTGGCAACCTAGACCAAGTTAGCCGGATTATCACTCTGTGCCCAGATTCCTTTGAGGTATACTCGGGAGATGATTCTCTGACCTTGCCAATCATGGCTATCGGTGGACGCGGGGTGGTTTCTGTGGCTGCCAATGTTGTCCCGGGAGCCATGGCCCAAATGACCAAAGCAGTGAGAAACGGAGACTGGCTCACAGCCAGAAATCTCCACCGAAGGCTTTTCCCCCTTTTCAAGGCTCTTTTCCTTGAAACCAATCCCATTCCTGTAAAAGGTGCCTTAGCCCTGCTGGGGATGATTGAACCAGAGCTGCGTTTACCCCTGACATCCCCGCAGCCTCAGACCCTGGAGAAATTGCGCCAGGTCCTAAAGGAAGCAGGAGTTAAAGTATGATTTTCCGCCGGCGGTACGCCAGTATCACGCCCAGAGAAAGACCGGAAGCGAAAAAAGACCTCTGGATTAAGTGTGAGAAATGCGGGAGAATAGTCTACGAAAAGAAGTGGAAGGACATGTTTAAGGTTTGCCCCCACTGCCAGGCTTACTCCCGGCTGACTGCTTTTGAAAGAATAGAGATGCTGGTAGACCCAGGGAGCTTTCAAGAGCGATGGGGTAATCTTCTGCCAGCCGACCCCCTGGAGTTTGTTGGAATTAAGTCTTACAAGGATAAGCTCAAAGAAGATATGCTAAAGACCCAACTGAAAGAGGCGATGGTTACTGGTGAAGCCAAGATTGGCGGCATCCCGGTAGGCCTGGCGGTGCTGGACCCTCACCAGCGTCGCCCCCCACTGGGCGATCAACACGGCTTGAATGACATGCTGCGCCTCGAACCACGGCGCCACCCATGCTCGGCCGATGAGATAACC
>JAMWDF010000230.1 GCA_023818865.1 Candidatus Omnitrophota bacterium | reverse complement strand
GGGAAAAGGAGTGGTCTGGGATGGCTCTACTGTCGCCCGCTCCTCTCTCTGGCGGAACCTTTTTGTGCCTTACATCTGGTTAGGAGCTGAGGAAAGGGGGCTCAGCTTTTTTGCGGAAAACGATAAAGGATGGGTAACGGAAAAAGGGAAAAGTAAGAAGCCGGTGGTAGAACTGATGGATGAGGGGGAAAAGATAACGTTAAAGGTTTATCTTATTAACCGGCCAGTCACCCTCACGGAAGAAAGGAAAATAACTTTTGGGTTACAGGCTTCCCCGACAAAGCCTTTGCGAGAGGATTGGCGGATAAAAATTAAGGATATCCCAGGGGGGTTAGCCGTCGTTCCTTTTGGTGGGCTGAGTTGTCCTTCTCAAGGGCCGTTTGCAGATGATTGGACTATTGTAGATAAAATCATAGAGTGTCGGAGTGGAAAGCCTTTTGATACCCAGTGGTTCAAGGATTATGCGGACAAATACAAACCGCCATTGGTTCACGGCACCTGGGATTGGTTGAATAGCGTTCAGCATTTTGCTGGTCGGGCGGCCAGTGTGGGGTTAACTAAACCTTTGACGGTTTATCAAGAAGAGATGGCTGCTGCCATGACCAGACCAGAATGGTATGTCTTCCAGGATGAATGGAAGATAAAAGATGGACCTCAGGAAAGAATGGTGAAACCGCTGTCAGAGCTGGGTACTGGCCACCGGGAATTGGGAGGCGGCGCGGGGATTAGTTTCATCAAGAGTTACGCGGACTTTGGTATCTGGATGGCGAATGAGTGGTTGAAACGGGGAGTGAGCCTTTACTGGGACAACACCTACTGCAAATTGAGTACCAATACCCGGACCACCGCTGCCTATGTAGGCGAAGATGGTCAGATTCAACCCTGCTTAGTTATCTGGAACCAGCGGGAATACCAGAAACGAGTTTGGCACCTATTACAAGAATGGAGAAGAAAAAGGCCGGAACCTTTGGAGTGGGTAATTCACATGACCAACACCTTGATGTTGCCGGTTCATACCTGGGCAACGGCTAACCTGGACCATGAGTTGGGTAGCTCCCAACCATTCTCTCCGGAATGGCTGAGAACTGAGACCATTGGTCGCCAAGTGGGCAACTATCCGCTTTCTCTCTATCCAGTGTCTGGCCGGGGAAACAAGATGCTGGAAGCCTTACCGAAAGAACAACAGGAAAAAATTGAATGGGGTATGCGGGCGGTGCACGAAATTCAGCGTTCAGGTCCTCTAGAAAAAATTCTCACTGACTTTGGTTACGGCCAGCCAGGAGTGTTTATTCACAATTACTGGGAAGAAGAACCAGTAGTAGAGATTGACCAACCGGTAGTGAAATGGTTAGTTTTGAGCAGACCAGAAAGAAAAGAAGCGCTGGTGGTTCTGGCTTCCTGGTCAGAGGAAAAGACGCTTTGGCCGGAGATTACTTTTTATCCTGGTCGGTTAGGACTAACTGGAAAAAGTATAACAGTGTCTGACGCAGAGAAAGATATCCAGCTTGGTGGTTTAATCAGTTCCGGAGAACCGAGCAGAGCGGCCAGGTCCAGTTTAAGAGTGGAACTGTCTGGTCCCTGGGCGGTGAGAATTTTACGAGTTCAAAGTCAATGAGGAGCAGCTGCCCAAATTTCCAAGGGGAACTTTGGTTTTACTGGGTCGTTTGAAGGAATAATGAGGGTGGCAGAATACCAGCCTGGACCCTCTGGCTTAAATCTGACTGAAAAATCGGTGCTTTCCCTAAGAGTAATCATCTTTCTTGGCTGATTGATAATAAAAAAAGCGCCTTTTTTATTCTCGGCAAAGAAAATTTCACCAAGTTTCAATTCTCCTCTACCAGAGTTGAGCACGGTAAAGAAACGCTCTATTGATTTCCCTGAGATGCCTGTCCCCAGGAAACAGCCAGTTTTTTCCATAAGGGGCTGGCTCATCTTTTCCCAGAGAGTTTCACCATTGCTTTTCACCTGGATGACTGGTCCCTGAAAGTTTCCCTGCAGAGTCCAGAGGAGATACCGGAAAACTTCTAACCGGCAGTCCCCGGCGGTGGAGATAATTTTCAACGGTTCTGGTGTATTTTCTAATCCATCCAGGGAGAAAAATCGGCTTTCTTTATCAGCGTGAAGCCAGCCGCGAATTTTGGCTTTTTCGGGATTTTTTTCCTCTGGGGTGACATAAAGTTTTATCTGGGTGTAAGCCCAGGGGAAACGTACCTTTGTAGCCAGGGGAAGGACCGTCCAAGTTTCTCCCGGCTGTTTTCTCGGCAATCCCAAAGCAACGAGTCTCAAATTCTTTTCTTCAGGTAGGTGGCCGATGAAAGCGCCAGAAGCGGCAAACCCAGTACCTGGTTGGCTGCCATCAAGCCAGTGCTGGTAACTGATCTCCAAATAATACGGTGGGCTAAACTTGTTTACCGTCTGTAATCCAGCCTGGATTATTTTCTGCCCTTTCCAGTAGAAACGGAGATAGGGACCAGAAGAAGATTGCAGTACCTGGGGCCAGGACAAGTTACTGTCTATCGGCGACCAGACTGACCGATCCAGACCTTCAGGCCCCCACCCGCAGTTGATGGCAACAGGCCAGTGGTGCTCTGCGTGAATGATAGTCTTGGTGATGTGGCTGCCTGACGGTCCAGTCACTCTTAAGGAGACCTGGTAGAAACTTGGTTGGCTGAAGGTATGGACAGGAGAAACTTCGGTTGAGGTAGACCCATCATCAAAATCCCAGAAAAATTTGGTGGGTCTTTTTTCCTTGTCCCGGCTTTTTTCTCCAGAAAACCGGACAGTTAAAGGAGCCTTCCCTTCTTTCTTGTCACAGATAATTTCTGCAACTGTTGAAGAAACATAGATGGTAGTCTTCCCGCTGGCATAACTGTTGCCAGCACAGCCATCAGAAACAATAAAGTGCAAAGGAAAACTGCCATCAGGAGTATTTTTCGGACATCTCCAGGTAAAATTATTTCCTCTAAGTTCTCCCACTTCATTGCTCCAGCGGTAGAAGTTGAGGGGAAAACCCTCCGGGTCAAAAGCGTTGAGCGAGTATTCTACCTTTTCGCCGGGAAGAATAGTTTTTTCAGGGGGCAAAAAGAAGACCGGTCGGAGGTTGGGCAGATTATAGGTGCGATAAATCGTGATAATGGCTGGGTTGCTGTCCAGGAAGCCATGGTTAGCAAATAAAGCGATGGTGGTGCGTCCCTGAGGTAGAGAAGTATCTCCAGGAACGGTGATTTCATAAACCGGGGAAGAGGAAACTTGCTTAACACTAATTCCCCTGGTTCCATAAAGCACCTGCCAGCGGAAGTGGAGGGGAAGAGATAACAGGTCGTAACTTTCCTCGGTGCTTACCTTGAAATGAACCGGTGTAATGTCACCATCAGGTTGTTTTTCTTGATGGAAAAGGATGGCAGTTTTATGGCTGTAAATCAGTTTCCCGGATTCTACAGAAAGTAATTTTAACAAGGCTACCGGGGGTGGCTTTTCCAGCCTGGAGGCTATCTCCACCATCCGTTGCAGGTGCTCCTTTTCCTGGTAATTGTGATAGTCCTCG
>JAMWDF010000229.1 GCA_023818865.1 Candidatus Omnitrophota bacterium | reverse complement strand
TAATAATTCCTGGACTTTTGAACTCAAAATATCTAAGTTGATAACTTTCGGATTTACGTTATATTGATTTTTGAAACCTTTCTTGCCAAAGTGATCAGGCATATATTTTTTCATAAAAATAAACTTGTGCTTGTGCAAACCAGATTTGCCTCTACCACCTTTGCTGCCTCCTCCTCTGTGCTTTTTCTGTCCACCATACCCTGCCGTTCTATGTCCCCTTTTTTTCAGTATTTTCTTTCTTCTCTTTCCGTGGATGTGGTCATCGCTGGGGCTGGTCCATCTGGGCTGGTGTGTGGCTATTACCTGGCTAAACAGGGGTGGAAAGTTAATGTCCTTGAACGTCAGTTAAGGGTAGGGGGAGGAATGCCTGGAGGCGGGATGATGTTCAACCGGATTACCATTCAACAGGAAGCTAAACCGGTCTTTGATGAACTGGACATTAACTTACAGGTTTACCGGGATGGGTTATTTGTGGCTGATTCTCTGGAAACTATTTCCACCCTTTGCTCTAAAACCATCAAGGCTGGCGCGAGAATATTTAACCTGATGAGCGTGGAAGATGTGATGATAAAAAACCAGCAGGTAGCCGGGGTGGTGATTAACTGGAGCGCTACTGTCTGGTCTAAACTCCACGTTGATCCGCTTTCTATGGGCGCCAGAGTAGTGGTGGACGCCACCGGGCATGACGCTGAGGTTTGCCGAATTGTGGAACGGAAAACTGGCCCTTGTTTAAGAACCCCGTCAGGCGGCGTGATGGGGGAGAAATCAATGTGGGCCGAAGAAGGAGAAAAAGCGTTAATTAACAACACCATTGAAGTTTTCCCTGGTTTGGTGGTCTGCGGAATGGCCGCCAATGCGGTTATGGGCTCTCCGAGAATGGGTGCAATTTTCGGGGGAATGTTTCTTTCTGGAAAGAAAGCTGCCGAACTGATTGCTACTTTGTTGAAAACAGGAGAAAGGTGATGAAGACTATAGCGGAAATCAATGAGAAAATTAAAACTGGTAAAGCAGTAGTAGTCACGGCAGAAGAACTGATTGAACTCTGCCGAGAAAAGGGAGTGAAGAAAACAGCCAGTCAGGTGGATGTGGTCACTACCGGAACCTTCGGGCCGATGTGTTCTTCCGGCCTTTTTCTTAATATTGGCCATAGCCGGCCTAGGATTAAGTTGGGTGGGGGAAGAATCACCCTTAATGGCGTACCGGCGTATGCTGGGCTGGCCGCAGTTGACCTTTATATTGGAGCCACTGCCCTGCCTGATGATGACCCGCGCAACAGTCTTCATCCAGGAAATTTTACCTATGGCGGAGGCCATGTAATTGAAGAACTGGTTTCCGGGAAGGATGTGAAACTGGAAGCAATTGGCTACGGAACAGACTGCTATCCCAGGAAAAAACTGGCTACTTGGATTAATCTCAAAGATGTGAATGAAGCTATTCTCTTCAACCCACGGAACTGCTACCAGAATTATAATGTGGCGGTAAATCTTTCTAAAAAAACAATTTACACTTACATGGGTATCCTCAAGCCTGAATTAGGTAATGCCAATTATTGTAGCGCTGGCCAGCTTTCACCATTGCTAAAGGACCCCTACCTCAAAACAATCGGTTTTGGCACCAGAATCTTTTTTGGTGGCGGCCCAGGCTATGTCGCCTGGTGGGGTACCCAGTTTAATCCTTCTGGGAAAAGGAAAGAGAACGGTATTCCCTGTGGCGGGGCGGCTACCTTGGCGCTCATTGGAGATTTAAAGGCAATGAAGCCGGAATTTGTGCGCGGGGCCTCCCTGGTTGGTTACGGGGTCAGTTTGATTGTGGGTATAGGCATTCCCATTCCGATATTAAATGAGGAACTCTGCCGGCAGGCAGCTGTACCTGATGGAGAGATCTGGGCGCCAGTGGTGGATTACAGCCAGGATTACCCCCAGAGCACCGGTCGGGTCCTGGGAGAAGTCAATTACGCCCAATTGAAAAGCGGCCGAATTGAAATCCTGGGAAAAACCGTACCCACTGGCTCTCTTTCCAGTTATCGAAAAGCCAGGGAGATTGCCAGCCTTCTCAAATCATGGATCCTTCAGAAACAGTTCTTTCTCACCCAACCAATTTTCTTTTTCCCTGGGCCAGAAAGCGGTTACACATTCAAGATGCTCAAAGAGAAACCAGTAAAGCAGGATAATAAACCAAACTAAGGCGAGGTTAAAATGGGCAAAAAATTAGTGTTGAATTTTCCGTCCAGCCTGGTAGATAAACCTATCATTTCTTCTCTGGTCAGAGAGTTCAATTTGGACTTCAATATTCTTAAAGCTTATGTGACTCCAGAAGAGGAAGGAAATTTGGTTTTGGAACTGACTGGGGATGAAGGAAAAATTGGCTCAGCCATTCGGCACCTTAAGGGACTAGGGGTGAAGGTGGAGTTACTCAGTAAAGAAGTGGAGATGATTAGAGAACGTTGTACTGACTGTACTGCCTGTATTCCTCAGTGCCCAGTTGGAGCCCTCTGGATGGATAAAGATTCTTTTCAGGTAAAGTTCAGTTCAGAAAAATGCATTGCCTGTGGGATTTGTCTTAAAGCCTGCCCAACCAGAGCCATGGTGTTGAGAATATGAAGGGAGGAACATGATTTACCTTGATTACAATGCCACCACTCCGTGCGATCCCCGAGTGGTAGAAGCAATGGAGCCTTTTCTCCGAGAACGGTTTGAAAACCCCTCTTCTCTTTATCAGGGTAGTCGAGAAAACAAGAAAGCAATTGAGAAGGCAAGACAACAAGTAGCCAGGCTTTTGGATTGCCTACCGGAGGAGGTGTTTTTTACCTCTGGGGGGACTGAGGCAGATAACTGGGCGATCAAGAGCACTGCCTGGATGCTCAGAGAGAAAGGTAGACAGATTATTACCTCCCGGATTGAACACCATGCTGTCTTGAATACCTGCGCCTTTCTGGAAAAACAGGGGTTCCAGGTGACTTATCTGCCAGTGGACCATGAGGGCCTTGTTGACCTCCAAGCACTGAAAAATGCAGTCACTTCCCAGACTATCCTGGTAAGTATCATGCACGCCAACAACGAAATTGGCACTATTCAACCCATTGAAGAAATTGCTGCTTTCCTGAAGGAAAAGGGAATTATTTTCCATACGGATGCAGTTCAAACTACCGGAAAGCTCTCTTTTTCAGTAAAGAAGTTGGGAGTGGATATGCTTTCCCTTTCCGCTCATAAGTTCTATGGTCCCAAAGGAGTGGGCGCTCTGTATATAAGAAAGGGGCTGCGTCTTTTCCCCTTAATCCATGGCGGAGAGCAGGAGCACGGCCGTCGAGCGGGAACGGAAAATGTGGCTGGAATTGTTGGGCTGGGCAAAGCGGCTGAACTGGCTTTAGCCGAGCGAGAGGAGGAAGAAATCAGGGTCCGGCGGTGGCGCGATTTGTTAGAAGAAAAAGTCCGGCAGACCATTCCCGAAGTCGTCTTCAATGGCCACAGAGAAAAAAGGCTTGACAACACTGCTAATTTTTGCGTCAAGTATGTGGAAGGAGAAAGCATGTTGCTCTCCCTGGACTTAG
>JAMWDF010000228.1 GCA_023818865.1 Candidatus Omnitrophota bacterium | reverse complement strand
CAATCGGAGTATCAACGAAACCCTTTCGCGAACAATTATAACTGTTTTGACCACTATTTTTGTGGTTGCTTGTTTGTTCTTCTTCGGCGGCCGGTCATTGCATACCTTCTCTTTGGTCCTCTTGATCGGATTTATTGTAGGGACTTATTCCTCTATCTTTATCGCCGCGGCTGCGGTTATTGACTGGAACAGAATTAGTCCACATCGTTTCCGGTTATGATTGTCACCCAGGGTCGTTTGCGGGGAAGGAAGCTGTATGTCAAAAGAGGTAGCGGAATAAGGCCAACGGCCCAAGTAGTTCGGAAGGCTATTTTTGATATACTTGGCGGCTGGACGGAAGGGAAACGGGTTCTGGATATTTATTCCGGAACAGGGGCCTTAGGAATTGAGGCGGCCAGCTGTGGAGCCAGAGAAGTAGTTTTTGTTGAATCAAACCCAGAAATGCTCAGGATTTTGAGGAGAAATATTGTTTCTCTAAACCTGGAGAACCGGTGTTTTTATCTGGCTGGCAGAGTTCCAAGAATCCTTTCTGAATTGCCAGCAGGTGGGTTTGATTTAATCCTTCTGGATCCGCCCTATTGCCTGAAAAGAGAGGAAGTTGAGAAAGTTTTTCTATTATTTCGGGAGGCTGGTGCCCTAAAAAAGACTAGCATAATAGTTCTGGAACATGCTGGACGAGAAGCAATGAAGGGTTTCGCGGGTTACACGGTCTGGAAAGAAAAAAGATATGGCCAGACTACTGTTACCTTTTTTAAACCAGCAAAGCAGGCCGGAGAGATGGATGAAGAAGAAAGAGCGAATCGGAGTTTATCCGGGAACATTTGACCCGATTACCTACGGGCATATTGATGTCGTTAGGAAGAGCCTTTCTATTCTTGATCGGGTTGTTATTGCTGTGGCTTCAGACACCCCTAAAAGGTGTATCTTCACTCCCGAAGAACGGCGAAAAATGATTCAAGGGATTTTTAAGGCTGACGCCAGGGTATCAGTAGAAATTTTCCCAGGGCTGTTAGTTGATTTTCTGCGCGAACGGCAACTTAAAATTATCATCAGGGGCTTGCGAGCTGTCTCAGATTTTGAATATGAGTTTCAGATGGCTACTACCAATCAGGTAATGTTTCCATCGGTGGAAACAATCTTTTTTGTTCCTCGGGCTGAATTTTTTTATATGAGTTCTTCCCTGGTTAAAGAGATTGCTCGCCTAGGGGGAACAGTCAGTGCTTTTGTGCCTGATTCTGTGGAGCGAGCCTTGAAACTTAAATATTCACAGACCAAATAAAGGAGGATATTTAATGCCTAATCCCAAAAGAAGACATTCTAATAGCCGAACCGGCAAGAGAAGAAGTCATGACCACTTGAGGAAGACTACTCTGGTGGTTTGTGACCACTGCCACAATCTGAAGCCGGCCCATCAGGTTTGTCCCAGATGTGGGTATTACCGTGGCCGTCTTCTGATTCCGCCAAAGGAAAAGAAGCAAGAAAAATAAAGGTAATTTTAATGACCCGGATTGCCATTGATGCTATGGGGGGGGATAATGCTCCCTCGGCGCCAGTAAAAGGCGCTCAAATGGTTTGTAGGGACAAATCTCTGGAAATTATCTTGGTGGGTTTGCGGAGTGAAATAGAAAACATTCTTGAGCCGGATTTCAGTCCTTACCTAGCCATTGATCATACCTCCAGTTATGTGAGTATGGCTGATAAGGTTTCATTGAGCCTGATTAAGGAACGAGATACCACGATGGCAAGAATTATGGATCTGCTTAAAGAGGGGCGGGTGGATGTCGGATTAAGCGCAGGCAATACCGCTGCTTTTGTTACCTTAGCAGTATCCCGCCTTGGGCTCTTAGAAGGCATTGAGCGGCCAGCGATTGCTGTTTTTCTGCCAACGGTTACTGGCAAGTACACCGTGACCCTTGATGTTGGTGCTAATGCTTCTCCAAAACCAAAGCATCTCTTTCAGTGCGGTCTATTGGGTAGTTGCTATGCTCGGACTATCATGGAAATTGAAAGGCCCAGAGTAGGATTATTAAATGTTGGTGAAGAATCAACCAAGGGTGACGATCTGCGACGAGAAACTTTTAAATTACTAAGGGAAGCCGACCACCTGATTAATTTTGTTGGCAATGTGGAAGGTCAGGATGTTTTTCAGGGGAAAGTAGATGTTTTGGTCTGCGACGGATTTACCGGTAACATTCTTCTAAAGGCCAGTGAAGGACTATTTCGCTCCTTTCGTTCCATCTTGAGACGGGAACTGACGAAAGACTTGATAGGCAAATTCGGTTCGCTTTTATTAAGAAATCATTTTCATGAATTTGCCAGGCGGTGTGATTATGCTGACTATGGGGGCGGAATTCTCCTGGGAGTAAAAGGCTTGGTGGTAGTTAGTCACGGACGGTCCTCTCCTCGGGCCATAGCCAATGCAATCCGGCAGGGCCAGCTGGCGGATGAGAAAAAACTGATGAAGAATCTTTTTTCCTTGATGGAGAAACTACCCTTATGAAAAATGTGCTGATAGCCGGGACAGGCTCTTATCTGCCGGAAAAGGTTTTGACTAACAGAGATTTTGAACAGATGGTGGAAACATCTGATGAATGGATTGTCACCAGGACTGGTATCCGCGAGCGGCGAGTTAGTAACCGGAATGAAGCAGCTTCTGATTTAGGAGCTCAAGCCGCCATGCAGGCTTGCCTGGACGCGTCTGTTTCTCTGGAAGATATAGACTGTCTTATTTGTGCCACTATCACTGGTGACTTACCTTTGCCTTCTACAGCTTGTATTATCCAGAAAAAACTTGGTTTGAAAAGTGCTCCAGCCTTTGATATTTCGGCTGCCTGTACTGGTTTTTTATACGGGCTGGAGTTAGCCCGCTGCCTTATTATTGCCGGGAACTACAAAAATATTTTGGTTGTTGCCGCCGAGTGTATGACAAGAGTGACTGACTACCAGGATAGGAACACCTGTGTCTTATTCGGAGATGGAGCTGGGGCGGCTGTAGTTTCTGCAGGGGAATCCGAACAGAACGGATTGATAGGTTCTTTTTTAGCTGCGGACGGAGAACACGAAGACCTGGTTTATATCCCGGCAGGTGGTTCCCGTTTGCCTGCTTCCCGAGAGACGGTTGACCGGCGGCTACATTTTTTAAAAATGGAAGGTTCCACCCTATTTAAAATAGCGGTTCTGTCAATGTCTGAAGCAGTAAGAATTTTGCTGAAGCGCTTTAAGGTGAAACCAGAAGAGGTCGGTCTAATTATTCCTCACCAGGCAAACTTAAGAATTATCAACGGGGTGGCTAAGAACCTTGGGATTCCCGAAGAGAAGTTTTATGTCAATATTCAACGATATGGAAACATGTCCGCGGCTTCGGTTGCAGTAGCCCTTGATGAAGCCAAGAGAGAACGGCGGCTTAAAACCGGAGATCTTGTTGTCACTGTTGCTTTTGGGGGAGGATTAACCTGGGGTGCAAATCTAATCAGGTGGGTAAGATGAAGGTGGGTATTGTCTTTCCAGGGCAAGGCTCCCAATACCTTGGCATGGGAAGGGATTTTTTTCAGGAACCAGCCGCTCGGGCCATTCT
>JAMWDF010000227.1 GCA_023818865.1 Candidatus Omnitrophota bacterium | reverse complement strand
CTGTCTTATCTTTTCTCTGAATATTGCATCCACTGGCCGCACCATGTGCCGATCAGGGATAAAATCAAGTTCCATCGGTCGCAAAATATTGAAGAAGTCATTGGCGCTATTCCGGTCTGGACTACTTCGGTTGATGACCGCATTAGCGAGGCAAGAGTAGTCTTGGAAAAAGCTAAACTTTGGAGTCAGGGATTCCGACCATACTTTCCTGAAAACTGGGAAAAAGGAGTAGTTAGTTACCTCAGAAATCCGCAGGGAAGGCTGGTGAAATATTACCGGCCGGAAGATAGCAGCTATTGTTTGGAAGAAACCCGGACAGGAGAAAAATTGGTTTATGGTCGGGTAACAGGAACTTCTTCTCTGGAATTGAAGTGGCCAGTGAGTATTGATGGCTGGCTGGCTTATAATGAGAAAGGACCAATTGGGCTCAATCCCGATGATTGGTACTGTATTTTCCCAGGTAAGTCTCCAAAAACACCAGTAAAGATTGACCGGATCACTGATGGCCTTTTCATCTCCGGTATCAGATTGACTGACCGCTACTGTCTAGTCCAAATTGGCGGAAAAGGAGAAGGAAAGGTTTCCTGGAAACTGTCCATGCCAGAGTGGTCCTTGTATCTTTTCCCGGAACCACTCAAAAACGCTGCCGGCGAGATAAACACCCAAGCTCCTTCTTCGCTTCTCTTTGGTCAGATTCCTGTCCAGACAAGATTAGAAGAAATTATCCCCCTGGAGACCTGGCAGGCAAGTTATGTTAACCACGGACAGTTGCTTCGGCTAACTCAACCGGTCCAGTTAAAACAGTTTTCCTTGGCTGGGAAAAGAGCCAGTGGTTACCAGGTTTTTCCGCCTGTCGGCGGGAAAGAAGCCGAGTTTTCTCTGGACGGATTTCTCCAGTTGCCCCAGACAACCAATTTAGCCCTTTCTTTCAATGTAGGCCGGCTCGGCGGAGCAGGTGACGGTGTGAACCTGACGGTCAGACTTAACGGTCAAGAAATCTGGCGAGAGTTTAGCGAACCAAATAAACGGGGCTGGACACCTGTGAGAGTTTCCTTGGAAAAGTATGCAGGCCAAACTGTCCTGATCAGTCTGGCAGTGGATTGCGGACCAAGTGGCTATAATACCAGTAACGACCAGACTGTCTGGTCTGAGGTGAAATTGGTAGGGCAATAATCAAGGATTAACTATGGAAATCATCTGGAATACCCCTCACCGGCGGTTTAATCCTCTAACAGAAGAATGGATACTGGTTTCTCCCCAGCGGACTAAAAGGCCTTGGCTGGGCCAGCAGGAACCGGTTAAAGAATCACTAAGAAATAGATACCAACCAGATTGTTACCTTTGCCCTGGAAATCTCCGGGCAGGCGGCCAGCGGAACCCTGATTATAAGAAGACGTTTGTCTTTACCAACGATTTTCCTGCCCTGATTCAGACACCCGTCACTCCAAAAGGTAAGTCTCCTCCCCCTTTTTTTAGAAGTGAGTCAGTCACTGGGGAATGCCGAGTAATCTGCTTTTCTCCTCGGCATGACCTCACCCTGGCAGAAATGAATCCCAAGGAAATCGCAATAGTCATCAAAGTCCTGGCCGAGCAAACTGAAGAATTGGGGAAGAAATACCGGTGGGTGCAAGTTTTTGAAAATAAGGGCGAAATTATGGGGTGTTCTAATCCTCATCCCCATGGTCAAATCTGGGCTTCTAATTTTCTGCCTGAAAAACCAGATAAGGAAGACCGCAGTCAGAAAAAGTATTATCACCAACACCAGAGCCCTTTACTTTTGGACTATGCCCAAGAAGAGCTCGTTTGCCAGCAAAGGGTGGTAGCAGCCAACAGGGACTGGCTGGTAGTAGTTCCCTTCTGGGCTGTCTGGCCCTTTGAAACATTAGTCATACCCAGAATACCTGTCCGGAGACTGCCGGGGCTAACAGCCGAGCAAAGATTTAGTCTGGCCGGTATTTTGAAGCAACTTCTGGTGAAATATGACAATCTTTTTCAGACTTCCTTTCCTTACTCTATGGGCTGGCACGGTGCTCCTTTTGGCCAGGGTGATTATTCGCATTGGCAACTCCACGCCCACTTCTATCCTCCCCTGCTTCGTTCAGCCACTATCAAAAAGTTCATGGTTGGGTACGAAATGCTGGCTGAACCTCAGCGAGACATTACTCCAGAGCAGGCGGCTGAAAAACTTAAAGAACAACCAGAGAGTCATTACCACAATCTGTAACCCGGGCCTTCTAAGTGTTTTTCAAAATTGTCTCAGCTTTTTCTCCCACCTTCCCGGCTAAATCTACCAAGCCTTGAAGTTTACTATTTCTAGCTGCCTCTTGGAGAAGCTGAATTCCAGGAAGGATGAACTGGCGGTACCAAAATAGGCCATCAGCCAACCACAATTTCCCAAAAGCACCCAGTGCTTGCAACAGTCGCTGACAGGCTGCCAGATAAAAAACTCTTTCTGGAACCGGAGCACCACCGAGATTAATTACCTGCTGGCAGTAATCATACCAAAGTCTCTCCCTCACTGGCCAGGGATAACAACGATACGGATCAAACAGCAGCGCCGCCACATCATATCCAGCACAACCTAATCTCATCCCTTGGAAATCTATTAGGTAAGGCTTATCCTTGAAAACCATGATATTGGCACTCTGAAGGTCCCGGTGGAGCAGTACCGCCGGTTGAGTTAAAAGAACTTTTCTCCAACCGCTATACTCTTCAGCTACCTCTGCCCATATTTCCGGACAACGGATCAACTTGGCCAAAATGTATTGCTGAAAATAATCTCTTTCCCAGTCATACAAGCCCTTGGTAAATGGGGACTGTAATGGTACTTCCTGCATTCTGGCTTCCAGCGTTCCTTGCACATGAAGATAAGCTACCTGATGAATAACTTCTCTCAGGCACTGCTCTGTCTGAGACTGGTCGGTTATCCCCTGCAGGCACACATCCCCTAAGTCAGCCATTAGAATTTCACCAGCATCAACTAAGTGAAGATAAACCTGAGGCACATTTAAACCTAAGTTTTCCAGAAAACGGCATAAACAGGCATAGGTCCCGTTTTCCCGTCTCTGCCGGTTATAGACGCACCAGACCCAACTTTTCCCAGAAAGGGTAAGACGAAAATAACGGCGGCCACTTCCCTGTTCCCGAAGCAGAAAAAGTTGAGACTCCGACTCTCTTGCTCTTAAATACTCAAAAATACGTTGGTCAGGTTTCCTTCTTGCCAGTGGAGTTTTGTTCACTGACAGGGAGTGAGAAAAAACCCCTTCGGAGTAATAGAAAGGCTGGTTAATTCTGCAGCGGTCCCAGATAACAATATTGTGTAACTGGGTCCCAGCTGCCACCTTCACCCCTCTGCCCAAACCAATCGCCCCACTACACCAAACACCCTGCCTCTCTAAAGCTGCCCGGCGCCGAGATTGCTCCAGTTGGGCTTTCCGGAGGAGTTTATGCCACCTTATTGGTGCATCAGCGACTTGGCCATGAAGGCTCACATACTCAAAAGGAGTGCCAGCATCTGCCCAGAAAGATTTTCCGGCAGAAAGTCCGATTATCTTTAGGCCTGCTTGGCTGGCTCTCTGGTAAGCG
>JAMWDF010000226.1 GCA_023818865.1 Candidatus Omnitrophota bacterium | reverse complement strand
CCGGGTGACTATCTTCATAAATTTCTCAAACGCTTTTAAGTCGTAAACTGCCTGGGTCTGAAAGAACCTGGCTCCTGCCTCAATCTTTAGTTCCATCTTGGCAATCTGTGGTTCCACTGGGTCAGCTACCGGACTGACCACGGCTCCGAGGAAAAACTCTGGTTTCCCAACCAATTGGTTGTTAGCCAGGTCATGCCCCTGCATTAGAGCGCTGGCGGCGTAAAGGAGGCTGACAGAGTCCAGGTCAAAAACAGGTTTGGCTTCTGGATGGTCTCCCAAAATGGGATGGTCACCGGTTAGACAGAGAACATTTTTGATGCCCAAAACGTAAGCTGAAAGCAAGTCTGACTGGAGAGCTAAACGATTCCGGTCGCGGCAGGTTATTTGAAATATTGGTTCCAGCCCCCTTTCCACCAGGAGTCGGCAGGTTGCCAAAGAGCCCAACCGCATCACTGAACTTTGCAAATCAGTGACATTGAAAGCATCTACTTTTCCCCGGAGATGTTCAGCCTCCTGCAGCACCGGTTCAATATCAGTACCTTTTGGTGGCCCAATTTCTGAAGTGAGAGTGAATTTCCCTTGAGTAAGTTTTTCCGCAAAGCTCATTTTATGCCTCTCTGGTTGTAGTACCGGTAATCAGACGACGGTAATCTCTCGTCGCTACTTTTCTCCCGGAAAGAAAAGGTTGCTTTATTGCTTGAACTCTTTTGTAAATTACCAACCAGCCGCAATCAACTGCTGGATGGACTTCACACTTCCCGTTCTTGGCGCCGCCGCACGGTCCGTTAAGCAAGCCCTTGCTACAAGCTGTTAAGGGGCAAATCGCTCCAGTGACATTAAGCCAGCATTCTCCGCACTGTCGGCATTGCCAAACTGGAGGTGTCAATCCTTGAAACCCGTTAACATTAACTGTGTCGCAACCGGCCAGCACCAGTTTTTCCGGCAAAAGCTTTGCCCAGACTTGGACGCCAACGCCACAGGAAAAAACAACCAACCGGTTGGTTGAATTCAAAGTCGTTTCTAATTTTTTCAGGTACTCCTGGCTGAACTCTTCCCGGCAGAGATAATCAAGCCTGAAAGAACCCACCAGGTTTTTCTGGTGTTTAGCTAATTCGGCAAGGACTTCTTCTTCTGGGAAGAAAACTTCTTTACAGCCAAAACACCGGATGGCCACCCCCGGACCAGAGAATATTTCTTCCAGTTCGCTTTTAGCCTTGATTCTTGTTACGAGCATATATTTTTGCCTTTTTTATGAACTCAACCAGATTGATTTTCGCCGGACAGATATACTCACAACAACCGCACTCAAAGCAGTTGACCGGTCTATAGGCTAGACATTCGTCCCAGAGACCCTTTTGCCCATAATAGCCAAAGAGGTATGGAAGCAAATTCGCCGGGCAGACATCCACACAGCGACCACACTTGATGCAACTTCGTTCCCCGGAGCGACGAACCAACGGGGCTGGCAAAACGGTCAATCCCGTTAATCCCTTGACCACTGCGCCGGTTAGATTAGACTGGACAATGCCCATCATAGGTCCGCCAGCCTGGACAATCAGGTCAGACATTGAGATATCTTTTCCCAGGCAGTAGTCAAGCAGAATTCTTATCGGGGTTCCCAGACGAACCAAAAAGTTTCCCGGTCTAACCACCGATTCTCCCGAAACAGTGATGAGTCTTTCAATGAGCGGGCGGCTTTCACAAACAGCCTGTCTAATAGCCAGGCAAGTGGCTACATTGAGTACAACAACACCTACTTCAAGAGGAATACCTCCTTCAGGAACCTGCCTTCCCAAAAGCCTTTTTACTAGAACCCGTTCATTCCCCTGAGGATATTTACTGAGTAATCCGACCACCTTGAGACCTGGGAATCGTGAAGCCAGAGAGACCATTTTAGCCAAGGCTTCCGGTTTGTTTTCCTCAATGCCAATAATGACTTGAATGACCTTTAAGACTCTGGCTGCGATCGCGGCCCCCTCAAGGATGGACAGCGTTTTTTCCACCATTAAACGATTATCGGCGTTGAGATAAGGCTCGCATTCACAGCCATTAACGATCAGAGTATCCACTGGCTTATTAGGAGAAAGTTTTACCGCAGTAGGAAACATCGCTCCGCCCAGGCCAACCAGCCCACTGTTCTTAATTAGAGATAACAATTCTTCCCGGGAAAGATGACTCCAGGCCGGTTCCTTGTTTGGCGAGAAGGCTGGTTGGTCGCAGCCATCATTGCGAATAACAATGGCTTTAGTGGCTTGGTTAAGAAGGGGATGGTGGACTTCCTGGATACCTTCTACCTGGCCGCTGACGCTGGCATGGATATCGGCGGAGATTAGCCCGGCGGAACCAGCCACCTTTTCTCCCAGAAGAACTTTCTGTCCTGCTTTTACCAGGGGTACTGCCTGTGAGCCCATATGTTGAGAGAGGTAGAGAAAAACCCTTTCTGGCGCCGGGAATGTCTCAATTGGTTTATTGGCAGTTATTTCCTTACCTTCCAGGGGATAAACTCCGCCAGGGAAACTTGCCTGGCGCCGTCGCCTGATTTCTCTTTCCTGTTTTTTCCGCTCAACTGAAGAGAACCGGTGGTGGTCGGGGAGAGAAACACTAGAAAGATATGGCTGCCTCTGAGATTCCCTTCGGCGATATATTTGTTCCCAGGCACAGGGCCGGGTGTTATCAACTTCGCACTTACCCTGCTTGGAGCCGCCGCAAGGGCCGTTGACCAGACTCTTAGCACAATTAACAATCGGACAAATGCCCCCAGTTCGGTTAAGATAACACTGAGCACAACCAGCACATTTTTCTGCTCCCAGCGCTATCCCATGGCTGGCTATTTCTGAAGTGGCATTTCCGCTTTGAGGAATAGAATCTGCCAGGGCGAGCACTCGGTTTTTCTTCATGACTCCAGCGACAACCTGAATGCCAATGCCGCAAGCGATTACCCCGACAGCGGGACAGGATTTTAAATCATAATTGGTTGCCAGGGACTTGATCTGATTTTCCCGGCAAAGAAAATCAACTGCTTGACAGGAGACCACCCTTTCTTTGAGAGCACCGATTCCTTCCAGAAAAGAGAGACATTCAGTTTCCTGGATTTCCCTGAATTCCTGAAAACATTTTCGGCACCAAAGCACAAAAATCTTTTCTGCTGAACCGATCAGACTCTGCAATTCCGTGGCTGGTTTTAGCCGGTATTTGCTATAGTCTATTGCTATTTGTTCCATAGGAATTAGAGATTTTCGGCTGCTTTTACAACATTCTGCAGAAGAATGGCCGTGGTTACCGAACCAACCCCTCCAGGCACAGGGGTTATCCAGGCTGCTCGCTGGCTGGCTCCCTCAAATTCTACATCGCCTACAATCTTATCCCCTACTCGGTTAATGCCAACGTCAATCACTATAGCGCCTTCTCTTACCCACTCGCCTTTAATCAAACCAGCCTTTCCTACTGCTACAATCAAGATCTCTGCTCTGGCTACATGTTCCGGGAGAACCCCTCTTTCTCCAGTAGCAATATGGCAAACGGTAGTGGTAGCAAACTGGTCCAGCAGAAGCAAAGCAGCTGGTTTGCCCACAATGTCGCTATGGCTAACCATG
>JAMWDF010000225.1 GCA_023818865.1 Candidatus Omnitrophota bacterium | reverse complement strand
TGTCCATCAAGAGAAATAGAGGCCCCTAAACGGTTCAGTTCGCCAATATGGATAAACCGATCAGGATAAACCTTTTCCGTAATACTGCTCACCCCTTCTGCTTTGGTGAGAAAAGCCATCATCTGAGCCTGTAAATCTGTAGGAAATCCAGGATAGGGCCAAGTAACTATGTCCAAAGCCTGCCACTTTCGGTTACCAGTTACCTCAATCCAATCTGGCCCCTGTTTAACAGTTACTCCAGATTCTTCCAGTTTATCAACCAGACTGAAAAGGTCTTTTGGCCGACAGCCGGTGACCCGGACCCTTCCCCTGGTAGCCGCCCCGGCCAAGAGAAAAGTACCAGTTTCAATTCTATCGGGAATGAGTGTATGCTCGGTACCATGGAGTTTTTTCACTCCTTCAATTCTGATCAAGTGGGAACCCTCCCCGGTAATGCGAGCACCCATTGACTTAAGAAAAATTGCTAAGTCAACAATCTCCGGTTCGCAAGCGGCAAATTCCACCCAACTCACTCCATCAGCCAGAGTGGCTGCTGTCATCACGTTGGCTGTGGCTAACACCGAAGAACCGTAGGCTCCCCCCAGGAAAATAGAATTACCCTTTAGTTTCCTGGCTTCTGCCACCACATAACCTTCTTCCATCCTGATGGAAACTCCCAGCCGCGCCAACCCTTTCAGATGCAAGTCAATCGGACGGGGACCGATGACACAACCACCAGGCATAGAAAATTTGGCTTGGCCACAACGACCAATCAAAGGACCAAGCAAACAGATGGAAGCTCGCATTGTACTAACCAGCTCATAAGGGGCAGTCCAGCGATTCAAAGAGGAGGGATCTATCTTTAAGGTATTTCCCGCAAAAGATACTTTCGCCCCCAGATGGGTTAAAATGCGCACCATTGTCTCGGTATCTCTGAGGCGGGGGACGTGATGAATCGTTATGGCCTCTCTGGTCAAAAGACTAGCCGCCATAATTGGCAAGGCCGCATTCTTTGCTCCAGAAGCGGTCACTTCTCCCTCCAGAGATTTCCCCCCTTTAATAACGAACTTTTCCATAACGATTATTGTAGCACACTAAAGCAGCTGGTTCCTAAATCAGTTTTTATGATACACAGCAAACCTGACCACCCCAGAAAAATCTTTGAAAAAACCTACCAGTCTTAGCCCAGAAAAATGTTCTTTTCGCAAGAGTTGATCTTGACCATACCCTATTTCCAAGAAAATATAGCCTCCTGGGAGAAGCAAGCCTCCGGCTGAAGTAAGGACCTGCCGGATAACCTTAAGCCCGTCCGGACCACCATCCAGAGCTGCCCACGGTTCCCATTTCACCTCCCGAGGAAGACTCCTTATCTGCCCACTAGGAATATACGGAGGATTACTGACAATTAGGTGAAACTGTTTTTTCCCTGGCGGATAAAGATCAGCGAGGAAAAATTTCACTCGGCCAGTTAGTCCTAATGATCGCCGATTATAACGGGCCAGTGCGAGGGCAGAAACACTGATATCGGTAGCGATTACCTGAGCTGGCAAAAAATGGTAAGCGATACTTAGCGCTATCGCGCCGCAACCGGTGCCAATATCCAATACCGCCGGCCGCTCAGGAAAAACTTTAAGATATGCCAGACAGTGCTCCACTAACTGTTCGGTTTCAGGCCTGGGTAGAAAACAGGCTGGGGAGACTTTAAACACCAGTCCCATAAAAGTGACCTTCCCAGTTAAATACGGCAAAGGGATGCCGGTACTACGTTGTTCTATCAGCCGATAAAATTGGCTAATTTGTTCGCCTTTGGGTTTAATTCTGCCAGCATATAGTTCAAACCGTTGCTTTTTAAGAACATAGGATAGGAGAATTTCCGCCTCTAACCTTGGGGAATCAACCTGGTTTGCCCTCAATCGCCTGGTGGCTTCAGCGAGGAGGTGGCGGAGGGGGTCCGCCAAATTCTGGTCGAGGTGTCTCCTTGGCAGGAGTTTTCCGTCCTTGCACCTGGGTTTTATTGACAGTCTTTTTATGTTTTGGTTCACCTTTTACTAACTCAATGGCTTGCTCGGCTGCTTCCTTTATCTCCGGATAATTGGCTTCCTCCGCCAGGTAGTCAAGCAGTTCCATCAGTTCATCATCCGGATGGTTCTTAACATATTCTCCGGTAACCTGAATAATTCCGGCCCGTAAGGATACCTCCTCATTCATATTGCCCTCTCCCTCTGGCAAATCTTGTCTGAGTTTTTCTATCAGCTCAGAGAGGTTGGAATAATCGCCTAATCTGGCTTCCGCCAGATAATAGGCTGATTTTAACCGGTCATCATCCCTTCCATATTCCCTCCAGGCTCGGCGAATCACCGGCAGACTTTCCTTGTCCCGCAGTAGCCCTAAAGCATCAATCAAAGTGAGAGCAAATTGTTGCTCATTTTTCTCCTCTGGGGTTTCTTCAATCTGCCCGGGTATTCCAGGCATCATCTCGGGAAATTCTCTTACCTGCTCTCTTGTCCCCTCTAAACCTGGTTGCCTGGCAGACAAAAGAGAAAGAAAGCGCGCTTTTTTCATTTCCAATTCCTGCTTCTTTTCCTGGAGTGCTTCTATCTCCTTTTGTTTCCCCTGAAGATTTTGGTCCAGGCTTTTAACCTCCTGCTGAATTCTAACAATCTCAGCCGGTTTAAGAGCGGCCTGGGGCCGACCAGCTTCCGGCAGACCCGGCGCCTGGCCAGGTTCAAAACCAACCATTGATAATCTTTCCTGCAACTGGTTTCTTTTCTGCTCCAAAGTATTTTTTTCAGCCTCAAGGGTAATCCTTTGAACTTCAATTTCTTCCAGTTGTCTTTCCACCTGGGAGAGATTCTTTTTGGCTTCTTCCCGTTGTTTTATTCTGGCGTCGACTAAACTATTAAGAGTAGACCGGAGAGTAAGAACAACCTTTTCTTCTCGGCTCTCCCCCAGACTCTTCAAGGCCACCAATTTATATCGAAAAGACTCCTGGGGATCTTTAAGGATACTTAACAGGGTTTCGGCTCCTTCACTGGTTCTGGTTTGCCCGATAAGAACAATGATATTCTCCCTGATTTCCGAAATCCTTTCCCGCCGAAAAAGAGAAATGAAAATTCTTAAAAACGGGGCAGTTTCTTCGGCTGGATAACCAAGAAGTTTTTCTGAAGCCTCTTTTCGCTGTCTTTGCCGTCCATGTCGTAACACCTTCACCAATTTCTCAGCTGGTTCCCTTTTCTCTTCTTCACCTATGGCTGTTCCCTCTTTGGTTTCACCAGGCATTTCTCCCGGCGTCTCTTCACCTGTTTCGGCTTTCTGTTTCTTCTGTTCTTTCTCTTCTACTTCCTTCTTCAACCACTCCTCCACAATTTTTCTATCCATTAACTTTGTTTCTAATCTCTGCTTCTCTTTAGCCGCTAAAACTCCCACGGATGACTGAGGGGATAGTCTTTCAGCTTCAGTAAAATGCTTGACCGCATTCTCCCCATCGCCGATGGTTAGATAGAATTTAGCCAGGCTGTAATGAAAGTCTGCCTGATCCGGTTTCAATTCAATCGCTCGCTGGTAATTGGCCAAACAGGCTTCCTGATCACCCATCTTTTCATATGCCAGAGCGAGATAAA
>JAMWDF010000224.1 GCA_023818865.1 Candidatus Omnitrophota bacterium | reverse complement strand
CTTAGAAAAGCTTAGAGAGGAAAACAGGGAGATGAAACATGAGCGAAATAGCCAGGTTTATCCGAGAAGTGCCTGATTTTCCCAAGCCGGGGATTCTTTTCAGGGATATCACCCCTCTTCTTGAAGACGCCGGAGGTTTCAGAACTGCGGTAAAAGAATTAGTTTCATCCTGCCCGAAGAATGTGGATAAAGTAGTGGCGATTGAATCGCGTGGGTTTATCTTCGGAGCTGCCTTGGCTTATGCTCTTGGGAAAGGATTCGTACCGGTGAGAAAATCTGGGAAACTACCCTGGGAGAAAATTAAGGTCAGTTACGATCTTGAATATGGGACAGACACCTTAGAAATTCACCGAGATGGTTTAAAAAACGGAGAAAAGGTGGTTCTGGTGGATGACCTTTTGGCTACTGGCGGGACAGCGGCGGCTTGTTGCCAGTTGATTGAAAGTTGTGGAGCGAGTGTTTCCCGACTGCTTTTTCTGATAGAGCTGAAAGAGTTAAAAGGTCGAGAGAGATTGAAGCAGTATCAGGTAGTTTCCCTCCTAAGACTGTAGGCAAGTCCGAGCTGAATCTAGAGAAGACCTTGGGCGAGCATTTCCTCGGCTATCTGAACAGCATTAAGAGCCGCTCCCTTTCTGATGTTGTCAGCGGCTATCCACAGGTCAAGACCAAATTGGAAAATAGGATTGGCCCGAATGCGTCCCACCAAAACCTCATCTTTCCCAGAGGCGGCCGTTGGGAGAGGATACTCATTTCTTTCTGGGTCGTCAACGATTTTTACGCCTGGCATTCGACTCAAGATTGCCCTGGCTTCTTCAGGATTGGCTGGTTTTTTCAGTTCCACAGTTAAACTCTCACAGTGACCATTGAAAACCGGTACTCGGACACAGGTGGCAGAAATAGGTAAATCTGGTTTGTTCAAAATTTTTCTGGTTTCCTTGATCATTTTTACTTCTTCGGCGAAATAGCCTGGGAATTCTTGGGAAAGGCCGCCGATATGGGGAAAAATGTTAAAGGCAATTGGATGGGGATAGACTTGGGGAGAAAGTGTTTGTCCGGAGCAATAAGCGCGAATTTGATTTTCCAGCTCGTCCATTGCTTCCCGGCCGGTACCAGAGACTGCCTGATAAGTGGACACAATTACCCTGTTTAACCCAAACGTTGCTGAAAGAGGAGCAAGAATCATTACCATTTGAATGGTGGAACAGTTTGGATTGGCAATTAATCCTTGATGGTATTTTAAGGCGGCCTTATTTACCTCAGGGACAACCAAAGGTACATCAGGCTCCAGTCTGAAATCACTTCCGTTGTCAATAACAATGGTTCCTTCAGCGATAGCTTTTCTGGCGAAAGTTCTACTGGCTCCTTTTTCTCCTTCTGTCCCGGCGAATAGCGCCAGGTCAATTTCCCGGAAAGACTCCGGAGTGGTCTCTTCCACCAGGAATTTCTGGCCGGCGATGATTTCCTCTCGTTTTCTGGTGGCTAGAACTCTGAGAGAGGAGAGAGGGAAATTCCTTTCCAAGAGAATTTCTACCATCTTTTTACCGACAAGGCCTGCGCCAACCACGGCTACCCGATATTTCTTAGCCATAGGAAAATATCCCCCGCGTAATTTTTTCAAGTGCTTCCTCAATCGCTACTTCTGGAAGACGGTCTTATTATAGCCTATTTTTAACTGGGTGAAAACTATCTAATGCATTCTGGTGATACCCACACTGGGCGAAAACCTTTTCTGGAAAAGGGCTGAGAAAAGATAGTGGCCTGTCTGAGATGGATGAGGCTAAATTCCAAGGTATCCTCTTTCTGCAGGGAGCAATATGCTGGCTGTTAGACCTGCCAGATAGGCTTTAATGAGATCAAAAGGGATAAAGGGTAACACTCCCAAAAGCAAGGACTTTTTCCATCCCCACCCCAGGAAAGAACATAGCCAGATGGTTCCACACAGATAGATAATAGCTATTCCAGCAAGCATCAGGCAAATCTGGGGGACAACCTGGCGGAATTGGCTTGATTTCTCGCTGAAAAATCCTATAAGGAAACTGGCTGGGACAAACCCAACCAGGTACCCAAAAGTGAACAAGGAGAATCCAGAAGTGGCTCCTGAGAACCAGGGTATTCCGAAAATTCCTCCAGCCAGATAAATAATTAGAGAAACTGGAGCTATTTTGCCCAGAAGAATCCCGGTTAACAAAACCAAATACACCTGAGCAGTGACAGGAACCGGGGTAAAAGGAAGAGTTAGGCGCAGCTGGGCAGAAATTCCAATTAATCCAGCGAAAGAAAAACAAAGAAGGATTCTCTCCCCAGTCGTTCCTGAATGCACCAGATGAAAATAAGCTTGCCAGTAATTATTCCACTTTCGCTGAATCCATTCCATTTTCTTCTCCAGTTATATTTCTAGCCGAAGGAGTTATTAGGAAAAGACCAAGGCTTTTCTGAATACTGTGCCCCATTGCTTTCCCAACTGTTTGGTCTGGGGCTCCCTAACTCTGGCGGAAACTTTCTCGGGTGACCGGGGTTTAAAGTCACAGATTAGTCCATCTTTCTTTGTCCAGTTTTGGACACAGTAATTCGTGTGTTTCCTCTCGCTAAATTCTACGTAAGTTCTTTTACTAAACTGGCCAGGAGGTCACCTACTTGGGAAGTACTTAGTCCCATCCGTCCAGCTTCCAGACTCGTGATACGTTTTTCAGAGGTCACTTTGATAATAGCCTTTTCTACCGCCAAGGCAGCTTGTGTTTCCCCTAGATTTTCCAGAAGCATTCCACCAGCTGCGATGGTCGCGAGAGGACAGGCAACATTTTTCCCTGCATACTTTGGCGCTGAACCGTGGATGGGTTCAAACATGCTTACCCCTTCGGGGTTGATATTAGCTCCTGCAGCAATTCCCAGGCCACCCTGAGTGATGGCCGCCAGGTCTGTGATGATATCTCCAAACATATTGTTAGTGACAATTACGTCAAACCACTCTGGATTCTTCACCATCCACATGCAGGTGGCATCAACAAAAGAAAAATCTAATTTAATGTCTGGAAATTCGGCGGCCACTTCCTGGGCCGTTCGGCGCCAAAGGTCTCCAGAGTAAGTTAAAACATTGGCTTTATCTACCACGGTGACTGTTTTTTTCTTCTGTCTCTTTCTGGATAATTGAAAGGCAAAACGGAGGCACCTTTCCACCCCCCGACGGGTATTAATGTCAAGTTGAGTAGCTATCTCTTCCGGTGTCCCTTTTTTAAAAACCCCTCCGATGCCACAGTAAGCTCCCTCGGTGTTTTCGCGCACGACCACATAGTCGATTTCCTCCGGGCCTTTATCCCTTAAGGGAGTGGGTACCCCCGGATAAAGCTTTACCGGTCTTAGGTTGATATACTGATCAAGGTCAAACCGAATTTTAAGAAGCACTCCTTTCTCCAGGATGCCAGGTTGGACCTCCGGATGACCAACCGCTCCCAAGTAGATTGCCTGGAGGTTCTTTAAAACCCGGATATCTTCATCCGTTACCAACTGTCCGGTTTTAAGGTAGCGTTCGCCAGAGAAGTCAAATCTAGTTTCTTGTAAACAAAAGCCAAAACGTTCACCGGCTGCGGACAGGACCTTCATCCCTTG
>JAMWDF010000223.1 GCA_023818865.1 Candidatus Omnitrophota bacterium | reverse complement strand
TTTCCTCCTTGGTAAGAGGGAAATTTACTCCAAATTTAAAAGCATGGAAATTAGATAGCCTATGGCAAAGGAGATTAAACCAACGGCGGCAAAAACTGCTACTTTTGGTCCGCTACCCCCAGCCGTCGCATAGCCAATAGCTCCCAGAATCATTACAAAGCCGACTCTGGGGCCAAGCCAGCCTAACGTTTCCGCCAGCTCTTCAGCAAACTGCCTGACGGTCATTATTAGCCACCCCTTTTTATTATACCACCGGCCAAAATTTTACTGAACAAACAAATTCGCAGTAGACTATATCGCCAGAGGAAAGAAATATGCTTGTCTGGATAGAGAAATTGAACCCGGTTTCTCAGGCATTATTAGCCACCATATTCACTTGGGGAATGACCGCGGCTGGGGCGGCTCAGGTTTTTTTCTTCAGAAGTATTTCCAGAAAGATTATGGACCCTATGCTTGGTTTCGCCGCTGGGGTCATGCTGGCTGCCAGTTTCTGGTCTCTCCTGGCTCCAGCGGTCGCTTTAAGCCGCCAGTCATCCCTTCCTGCTTGGTTGGTTCCAGCCATCGGCTTTTTGGCCGGAGGCTTCTTTCTAAGGTTGGTGGATAAACTCTTGCCCCATCTTCATCCAGATTCTCCGACAACACAAGCAGAAGGCCTTAAGACTACCTGGCAACGGTCTATTCTGTTGGTACTGGCGATTACCCTGCACAACATCCCGGAAGGGCTAGCAGTAGGAGTCTCCTTTGGAGCGGCTGGTAGCGGACTGGTCGGCACCTCTCTCTCATCGGCCATTTCTCTTTCTCTAGGAATTGGATTGCAGAATTACCCAGAAGGGGCAGCGGTAGCTTTACCTCTTCGCCGCGAGGGACTGTCTGCAGGAAAGAGCTTCTGGTTTGGGCAACTATCCGGGTTGGTAGAACCATTAGCAGCGGTTTTTGGGGCGGCAGCAGTCTTACTAGTCAAGCCCCTGTTGCCTTATGCTCTAAGTTTTGCTGCCGGCGCTATGGTTTTCGTTGTGGTGGAAGAGTTGATTCCTGAATCGCAAACAGGCGAGTACACCGACCTGGCTACTTTGGGAACTATCGCCGGTTTTGTCACCATGATGGTTCTAGACATAGCCTTTAGCTAATCACCGGGACTTGACAGCCAGAATCCGGACCAAATCTCCTGCCCGGTCAATGCTGTCAATCATCTCTTCCAAAGTATCTATAATTTCGTAAATGATTAACAATCGGGGTCCGCTTAAGTCTGACTTCAGCAGCAGAGCCATCAGTTCTCTCTTCCGGTCATCTCCTTCTTCTTCTAAGGTTTCAATCCGGGCACAGCTCTCCAGAACCTTTTCTGCTTCGTTCTGTACCAGCGAGGTGATGGCTTGCTCCAGACTTTCCGCAGCTTTAACGGCCAGGAGGCTATTGTCCTGAATGTTGTGCATCAATTCTGAAATCAGCGGTTGGTCAACAAACTCCAGAAGCCGGGCCACTCCCTTGCTGTTATCAGCGATGTCATTCAAGGCCTCATTCAGAAACAATAGGTCTTCCCTATCTGGCGGTAACAGCAACCCCCGAGAAAGTTCTTCCATCATTATCCGGCGGATTTCATCGCCTTCATGTTCAGCCTGCTTAACCACTGCGATGGCTTTATTCTTGCCTTCTAAATCCCCTTGAGCCAGGCAATCCAGAGCTTTTTTCACTTCCCGGACGCAACTGAGCGATTTGGCCACGTGGGTAAGGGCATCGCTAAGAATCTTTTTTTCTTCTCTTTCCCCCAACCAGGCCAGAATATTATGTGTCCTTGCCATAAAATCCCTCCTTACCAGAATAATAGCACCAATCTAGTTATCAACCAACTGATACAGCCAGCGACCAACGGCGTAATTGCCCAGGTTAGAAAGATATCTTTGGCCAGTCTTAGATTGACTGCCTTAAGGCCGCTCATCAACCCCACCCCGCAGATGGCGCCGACAATGGAATGAGAGGTAGAAACTGGAATGCCCCAGACGGTGTAAAGGTGGACATTGAGAGAAGAGGCAATCTCAACGGTGACAGTCATCAAAGGAGTAAGGTTAGTAATATGGAAACCGACGGTTTCAATCACCCGATGTCCCCAAGTGGCCACACCAAAAATAATGGCTAAAGCTCCGATAACCGCTGCTTGATTCGGAGAAAACTGACCGGTGCCGGTAAGCACTCCAGTGGCATTGGCCACATCATTTCCACCCCAAGTGAAAGCCAGATAAACGCTGGTTAGATAAATGAGAATGATTACCAACTTCTCTCCAGATTTTCTCAAAAACCGCAAACGGAATAACCAGGCTAAGCAGGGATAAAGAAGAAGACCGGTGACGGCTGAACCCAAAGGAGTAGCTATCCAGCAGACAACAATGTGGAGCATCTTTTCCCAGATAACCGTTGTGTGACAAGCCAGGCCAGCTCCGGCTACCCCACCAACTATAGAATGGGAAGTGGAAACGGGAAATTTCCAATAAGTCGCCAAGGCAACCCAGGTGGCTGCCCCGAAAACAGCAGCAAAGGCAATCAACATTGCCTGATCAGCGGGAAGGGTATTCAGCGGGACAATTCCTTTACCAATAGTTTTGATCACCTGTCCGCCGAGAAAAACTGCGCCCAGAAAGCTAAACACACAGGTGATGATGATTCCGGTCTTCAAAGGCATGACGCCAGAGCCGATATCAGCTCCAACACAGTTGGCAGCATCGTTGGCGCCCATAGACCAGCCCATGTAAAGCGAACAAAGGAGAGCCAAAAGCAGCATTCTTCTCCACCCTCGTAAGGTTCCAAAGTATACCACAGATAAAAGGCTACGGCACCGGCTCCAGGAGATAATAATTCCCGATAATCCGGCTAATCAGGTAGTTATTCCTAACAGAAGTAAGAAACCTGGAAGTGAAATAAACAGATTTTCCCTCAAAACTCTCCTTTCCCACCAAGATAGAGGAAAACCTTTTCTCTTCAACCAATTTCAACAGAGGTTTCTCATCCCAGCGGCCGGCTTTGACTAATTGGGTGTACTGGTAAGGCTGAAGAAAAATTTTCTTCCCCACCAGCAGCAGGTACCCGGGATCCTCGCTGATTACTGGTTCAGAGAGAGGTTTGAGATAGGCACAGATGAGCTCTCCAACCTCGCGTTGCGACTGACCAGGAATGATACCGGAAACAGCAGCTGGTACTTCCTGCCCGTAGGTCCGGTTAAAAACGGCTGCGGGTTGAAGCGGTAAGTAGAGGAACAGCTGCGCTAGAGAAATCAGATAGCCAATCTGGCAAGAAATTCTGCCTATCAGAAAACCTGAACCGATACTTCCGAGGGCGATGAGTTCCAGGTAGTAGTTCTCCTCAGAGCCGATTTTTCCACTCGTAGCCAGGGCCACCAGCGCCAGAAAAAGATACCAGCGCCACAGCCTCTCCTGATGCTGGCTAAGGGTAAGGATAACAGCCATCAGAAGAAAAGGGTGCCGGCCGGCGACCTGGACAAGAAGATGGAAAAAATGTTTCCAGGAAAAACCAATCAGGTTCAGCTGCCAAAGATGTAACTCCAGATGACCGTTCCCCAGTACCCCAGAAGAAATTGTTACAATAATTAGGCAGAAAAAAAAGGCCAGCAGGAAACTAATTGCTCTCTTTTCTCTTAT